>CBDUVS010000028.1:0-11029 GCA_965370735.1 uncultured bacterium
ATTTGGTTATTGCATCTTGTATCTTGTTTCTTGTTTTTTGTAACTTGTTTCTTGTTTCTTGCCTGTGCCCTTTAGGGTGCAAGGGTATATCTTATCAGTCTGTCGCCTAAGTTCTGTCTTCATTCAAAAAAGCCACATAAATAATTTATATAGCAGTATACATGTAATCGCCGCCGCCGGTATGGTGGCTATCCACGAAACAAAAATCCTCTTCACAATCCTAAAATCAACCGCGTCTAAACCGCGGGCCAGCCCCACACCGCAAACCGCCCCGATAACCGCGTGCGTAGTTGAAACCGGCATGCCCATTTTTGAAGCTATAAGCACACTGGTGGCGGCCGCGAAATCAATAGAAAATCCTCTTGAATTAGTCAACTCTGTAATTTTACTGCCAACAGTACCGATAACCCTGTAACCCCATGTAGCCATCCCTATAATAATACCAACTCCCCCCATAGCCAAAAGATTTACAGGTACTTGCACTTTATATTGAAGACTCTGGTTTTTTATAATACCCAAAATACCGGCTACCGGGCCAACAGCGTTAGCAACATCATTGGCCCCTATAGAAAACGCGATATAGCATGATGTCATAATTTGTAAAACTCTAAAAACGTCTTCTACTTTATAACCCTTCGCGACCGCTTTTCTAATAAACAAAAAACCAAGGGCGCCGCTTATCACAGCTGCCGTTAACGCGTACAACAACCCCTCAGCTAACTCAATCTCTAAAACCTTTCCTAAGGGGCTCTTTAACAATAAAGACATTACCACCAGAAAAAAGGTTAGGCCTATAAAGACAGGCCCGATTTTAACCGTAGCTTTTTCGCTCTCATCAACAGATAAAATAAACCTGTGAATAAACTTAAAAAAAATAAAAGCCGTAAACCCCGCGAAAACAGGGGAGCTGACCCAACTGATTACAACCCCGATAAGCTTATTCCAATTAACCGCTTGAGGCCCGACCGCGAATAAACCAAAACCAACTAAAGCGCCTATAATCGAATGTGTAGTGGAAACCGGCCAGGCAAACCAGGTAGCAAAAGTAATCCAGATGCTGGCGGCTAATAACGTAGCCAATAAACCTTTTATTATAATGTCTAAATCATTAATGGCAGAAGTATCAACAATGCCTTTTTTTATTGTATCGGCGACGTGGCCACCCACTAATGTAGCTCCAAAAAAACATAAAATAGCCCCTACAAAAACAGCCTGCTTTAACGTAACCGCTTTAGCTCCAACACAGCTGGCCATCGCGTTCGCCATATCGTTGGCACCGATGTTCCAAGCCATGTAGAAGCCTAATATTATCGCGCTAATAAAATAAATATTTTGATAATCCATCAACGTCAGTATAAAATTTACCCGTTATAAAGTATGCCTAAAAATAATAAATAAAATCGCGGCTATCAACACCATGCTGATAATGTAGAAATCATAAAAATGCCAGAAATCCTTTAACCTGTCTTTGGTTGTATAGGCTACATCTCTATTGAAGGAACCTCTGGTCTGCTGATATTGAGAATACTGATTTTGAATATTGGTTATTTTCCCTTTCAATTTCCCAAGCTGGCTCTTTTTAAAGCGCAAATATAAACCGGCAATCCTATAAGCGGGAATAACCCCGTGGTCCGAAAGTTCTTTGAGGCGTTTCTCGGTAATATCCAGGTATTTCGCCGCCGCCTTTAAACTTAAAAGTTTTTCTTCAAACATAATCTAATCATATTTTTCTTTTTATTATCAATATTAACTATTCTTTGCTTAATTACTTTATTTTCTCCGATACAACCCAGGCGTCAATTTTTGCCTTATCAAACTTCCATTCGTTATTTTCCTTAAAAACCGGTACCTTTCGATTTTTTATCCACTCATAAACCTCATCTAGTTCGACTTCAAGATATTCCGCGAGCTGCTTACTGTTTAGAAATTCTTTTTTTTTACCTGATGACTCCTCGCTGGAAATCATCCGGCAGTTCCCCTGCAAAACAGCTCCTTCTTCTACTTTTAATACCGGCGTTTTAATATCCCCTATTATTCTTGCCGTTCTGGTGAGGGTAAGCTTAGAGCTGGTAATTATATCGCCAACTATCTTACCTGAGACGGTTACATTCTCGCCTTTAACTTCGGCATTCACCAAAGCGTTTTCCCCCACAATAAGATTCCCCTTTACGTCCAGGCTGCCTTCAAATTGACCGCTAATTTTTAAATCCACGGGGTCTTTGAAGATAAGACTCCCTTGCATTCTGGCATCAACGTCGAGGACCTTAGACTTTTTGCCTTCGGCGTCCTCTCTAGAACCCTTAAACATTTTAATCCACCTCCTCTTGTTTATTAAACCAGCTGGCGCTAACAACACCTTTAATTCTAGCGACAGCAGCTACCAGTTCTTCTTCAATATTTTCATCAATTTTCAAATCAAAACATAAGTTTACTTGTTCATTTTTTTTCGACATGGAAATTTCAAAATCTTTTATATCAGCTTCATGGCTATCTAAAACTTGCTTAATTAACTTAAGATTACCAACCTCCGCGGAACTTATGACAACCAAACTTTTATAATACGCTTTTTTAATAAACATTTTTTCAATTTTTCCTAAAAAAACCAGAGAAAAAAGAATTAAGACTGTAGTTGCCAGAGCTCCTAAATAAAATCCGGAACCAATAGCCAGGCCCACCGCGGCCGCGGCCCATATGCTGGCGGCAGTTGTAAGCCCTTTAATTGAGGCTCTGAACCTTATGATGGTGCCGGCACCGATAAAACCAATACCGGTTACAACTCCGGCCGACACCCTACCCGGATCACTAACAATACCATACTCGTTGGATTGAGCCATGTAAATAGACGCCAAGACAATCAAAGTCGAACTTATACCTACAAGTATGTGCGTTCTAAGCCCGGCCGCTCTACCGTGAGACTCCCTTTCAAACCCAATACAACCGCATAAAATCAACGAAAAAAATAGTGGGTAAAGATAATCTAAGGTACTCATGAGCATCACCTCATTTTCTATTTTTTATCTATCGCTAAAGAAGTTTCGGCCTGTAAATCCAAATTAGAGACTTCCTTTTTTATTAATTTATGGTAGGCTAAACCGGCAATCATAGCCGCGTTATCCTGACAATAAATATCCAACGGAAAATAAGCCTTACACCCCTCTAAAGCGGTTTTTTCCGCTAACTTCTCTCTTAATAAAGTATTTCGGCTTACACCGCCTCCAACAATTACATTTTTAACTTTATATTTTTTCGCGGCCATTACCGCCTTATCAACCAATACATCAACTACCGCGTCTTCAAATGCACCCGCGATATCTATCTGTTGCTGTTCGCTCAGTTTTTTATTTTTTATCTTTTTTCTATAATACAAAACAGCGGTCTTAAGTCCTGAAAAACTGAAATCCAAAGAGCCTTTAGAAAGATAAGCCCTGGGAAAATAAATTTCTTCTTTTCTTTTTTGCCGTGATAGCTTATCTATTATCGGGCCTCCCGGATAACCCAACCCTAAAATCTTGGCCACCTTATCAAAAGCTTCCCCGGCGGCATCATCCTGTGTCTGGCCCAAGATTTTGTAGTTTAAAAAATCTTTCACCAAAACCAGGCTTGTATGCCCCCCGGAAACCACTAACCCTATGCAAGGTAATTTTATTCCTTTATGGCTCATTAAAACAGAATAAATATGAGCTTGCAGATGATTAATTCCAATTAAAGGCTTATTTAATGAATAACTTAAGCTCTTAGCAAAAGATACACCCACTAACAGAGCCCCCACCAAACCGGGGCCATAAGTTACAGCTATAGCATCCAATTCGTCTGTTTTTATTTTAGCTTCCTTAAGCGCTTTGAGGGCCACCTTATCAATAAACTTCACATGAAAACGATGGGCGATCTCCGGTATGACTCCACCGAATTCCTTATGAAAATCCAGGCTTGATAAAACCGCGTTAGAAAGAACTGTTTTGCCATTAGAAACAACCGCGGCTGCTGTCTCATCGCAAGAAGTTTCAATTCCCAGTATTTCCATTAGTTTGTTATCCTATTTTAATAATTCAGATAAAAAAACGAATTTAATATTATTTTCTTTAGCTTCAGGAATAAGTTTTTCCAGAGCTTCAATGGATGCCTTTCTGGCATGACAAATGCCAACTGCCCGGCCTTTTTCCAAGGCTATCTTCCGAAGCTGCTCAAACTGGCCTTTAACATAATTAAAATCACTTTCATTATCAAGAAAAACCGCGCGTTGCAAACTTTTAATTCCCTTACTTAGAGCAACTTCATGAGCGTGAGAATCACAGGTTACAAAGCTATCCAGAAAAAATAAATCTTTCTTGGATAAAATATTAAAAAAATCCCGCATAAGTTCTTTATCTTCGGTTGCCTTTGAACCCTGGTGATTTGAAACACCGTCAGCGTAAGGCACGCTTGCTAAAGACTTATCCAAATAATCAGATATTTCCCGCTCACTCATACCGGTTTTAAGATATTCTTCCTCCGCGGCAACTAAACTATAAGACTCCATAGGTAAATGAAGTATAACTTCATATCCCGCCTGACGCGCCTCTGAAGCAATATAAGAAGAGTAATTTAAATTTGGCAAAACTGAAAAAGTTACCGGTGTTTTCAGGGCTGCTGTTTTATTAAATAATTTTTTGCTGTAACCCCAGTCATCAATTACAATGGCAACCCTTACCTTAAATTCAACCTTTTCTTCTTTTTGTTTAACCTTTGCTTGTTTTTCAGGCCGCTTTTCCTGACACCCTATTAAAAAAGCGGGCAGCAAACAAACTAAAATTATTGAAAAAAATATTTTATTGGTTTTGTTTTTCAATTTCCATATTTCTCTTGCTGTAAACCCTTAAACCTTTAATTAAATCTATAGCTCTTTTAAGTTGATAATCATATTCCTGCAATTCCTCCGCGGAAAGTTCTTCATCGTTTTCTTTTTCTATTTCATCAAAAAGGCGTTTCGATCTTTCTTCAGAGCTTAATTCCATAGTCATTTCTTCTATTTCTATATCGGGGCTGACGCCCTCTTCATGAATAGAGCGCCCGCTGGGTAAATAATATTTGCTGGTGGTGATTCTTACGGCTGAACCATCTCTCATAGGAATAACACTTTGAACAGACCCCTTGCCGAATGTTTTCTGGCCTAAAAGGACGGCCCGGTTATAATCCTGCAGGGCACCGGCTAAAATCTCCGAACCGCTGGCCGAACCTTCATTAATTAGAACAACTATAGGTTCACTATCGGATAATAAAGATTTTTCTTTAGAACTAAAAACATATCCCTCTTTACTGTCTCTGCCTTTAGTGCTAACAATAACTACATCTGCCGGCAAAAGCATATCAGCAATCTGAACGGCGCTATCCAAAAGGCCTCCGGGATTATTTCTTAAATCAAGCACTAAAGAATCCATGCTTTCTTTTTTTAATTTTATAATTGCCTTTTTAAACTCAGCGGGTGAATTCTCCTGAAACTCAACCAGTCTTATATAACCTATTTTCTCATCCACCATCTGTACATCTTTTATGCTGTCTATCTTAATAATATCCCTTATTATCGGTATATTATGTATTTTGCCTGTCTTTTCCCTGAAAACGGAGAGAGTTACTTCTGTTTTAGGTTTACCGCGCAATTTCTTGACGGCTTCATGTAAGGTTATCGCTTCCGTGCTTTCGTTGTCAATTTTAATTATCCTGTCTCCCGCCATAACTCCGGCTCTCTCGGCCGGAGTACCATGAATAGGGCTGATAATCGTAAGGATATTATCCTTTATGGCAATCTCTATTCCCAGGCCGCCGAATTCCCCTTCGGTTTGTACCTGCATATCATTGTACGCGTCCGGGTCTAAAAATTGGCTGTACGGGTCAAGCGAATAAAGCATACCTTTTATGGCACCGTAAATAAGATCTTTAGAATCAACCTCGTCAACATATTTAGCTTGGATTAACGAAATGGCACTGGAAAAAAGCTCTAAGGATTTAAAAAGTTCTTCCTGGTTAGTATTAACTTGTGTCTTTTGAGCTTCATCCAGACATATGCCCCCCTTAAGCCCTACGGCAAAAAACACTAATGAAAAGATGCTTATCAAAATTATAGATTTGCGCCTGGGCATGATTAAATCTCCTTTAAATAAACACATCGGTTATGAAATAAAGCAACCATTACTGATAGGTGCGGATTAATAAAAATACAATAACCAAGAAACAAGATACAACAACCAAATAATAACCAAGAAACAAGTCATACCCTTGCAGGGCACAGGCAAGATACAAGAAACAAATACAAAAACACAAATTACATGAGCAAAGAGCTAAGAGCTATGAACTAGTTTATTTATTACCCAATTTTCTTTCTAACATCTCACTTACTTTTTTGGGATTGGCTTTACCTTTTGAAAGCCGCATTACCTGTCCCACTAAATACATTATAGCACTTTTTTTGCCTTGCCGGTAATCGTTGATTGATTTTTCATTTTCACTAATTACCTGCTTTATAAAAGCGTTTAACTCTGTCTCATCTGAGACCTGCAAGATATCTTTCTCTTTAAGAACATCAGCTGTTTTTTTATAATTTTCAATTATTTCGGGTAATATTTCTTCTTTGGCCGTTTTCGCGTTAACTTTATTTTCTTTTACCAATTTTATCATTTCTATTAATTCCCGCGGATCAAGTTTTATAGAATTGAAGTCTTCACCAAGATTCTTAAGCTCGGAAAGTACCGGGCAGATTAACCAATTAGCCACCTCTTTAGGTTCATTTAGAATTTTAAGACACCTTTCATAATACTCAGCCATAGCTTTTGAGGATGTTAAAATACCGGCGTCGTATTCGGATAAGGAGTAATCTTTTACAAATCTATCTTTCTTTTCGTGCCCTAATTCGGGTAAGCTTTTTTTTATATCATTTATCATAGATGTTTCTATTAAAAATTTCGGCAAGTCGGGTTCGGGAAAATAACGGTAATCATGCGCTTTTTCTTTTGAACGCATAGAAACCGTCTTCTTGGCGGCTTCATCCCATAATCTTGTCTCTTGAAGAATTTCCCGCCCCTTTTCAAGTTCGGCTTGTTGGCGCGTAATTTCATAAGTTAAAGCGTCCCTTACCGCTTTAAAAGAATTTAGATTCTTAACTTCCGCTTTAGTGCCCAACTTATTACTACCTTGGGGCATTAAAGAAATATTAGCGTCACACCTTAGAGAACCTTCTTGCATATTACAATCGGAAATTTCTAAATAATTAAGAATACTTTTTAATTTCCTTAGATAGCTGTAAGCTTCTTCGGGATTATTTAAATCCGGTTCTGAGACTATTTCTATCAACGGTATGCCGCAACGATTAAAATCAATCAGGCTTTCTTTTTGGGTATGAATAAGCTTGCCGGCATCTTCTTCCAAATGAATCCTGGTGATCTCTATTCTTTTACTCTCACCGTTTAATTCTATATCCAGGTATCCTTTTATTGCCAGGGGCATATCCAATTGAGAGATCTGATAAGCCTTGGGTAAATCCGGATAAAAATAGTTCTTCCTATCAAACCTCATAGCCTCAGCTATCGCGCAATTTAAAGTTATGGCGGCCTTCAGGCTTAATTCCAAAACCTTTCTATTAAAAACAGGTAAAGAACCGGGAAGCCCTAAACAAACAGGGCATATCTGTGTATTAGCCTCAGCTCCAAAGTCGGTTTTGCAGCCGCAAAATATTTTGGTCTTTGAAACCAACTGCACATGAACTTCAAGCCCGATAACTGTTTTATATTTCATAATTTGGGTTTTTCCTTATGCCATAAAGTACTCTGCTGGTAATTATAAGCTACTTTAAACATAGTCGCTTCATCAAAGGCTTTAGTTATTATCTGTAAACCGACCGGTAATTTCTTTGAATCAAACCCACAAGGAACCGACATAGCCGGAATACCGGCCAAGTTAACCGGTATAGTAAAAATATCAGATAAATACATCTGAAGAGGATCATCAATTTTCTCATTCATCTTAAAAGCGGTTGTGGGAGCAGTCGGAGTTAAGATGAAATCAACTTTCTTAAAAGCTTCTTTAAAATCACTGGCTATAATTGCTCGGGCTTTGAGTGCTTTAAGATAATAAGCCTCATAATATCCGCTACTCAAGGAATATGTTCCCAGGATTATCCTTCTTATGGCTTCCCGGCCAAAACCTTCAGCTCTCGTATTTTTATACATATCCATCAGATCAGAAGCGCTCTGCCTGATACCGTACTGCACACCGTCAAAACGCGCTAAGTTGGAGCTGGCTTCCGCCGGAGCAATCAGGTAATATGTGCTAACCGCGTATTTAGTATGAGGCAATGAAATTTCCTCAACTTCAACACCCAATTTTTTAAGGGTCTCGATAGCTTCTTCAACTACCGTTTTAACCTCACTATTCAAGCCTTCAATAAAATACTCTTTGGGAATACCCGCTTTAAGGCCTTTAATATCACCCTTTAAAACCTCTAAGAAATCAGGCACTTCTACGTCACAACTTGTAGAATCAAGCTCATCTTTACCTGAAATAATGTTCATAATAAGGGCGGCATCTTCTACCGTTTTACTTAAAGTTCCTATCTGGTCCAAGCTGGAGGCAAAAGCAATAAGTCCGTATCTGGAAACACGTCCATAAGTGGGTTTTAGGCCTACAATGCCGCACATAGCAGCCGGTTGCCTGATAGAACCACCTGTATCAGAACCCAAAGCCACTATTGCCTCATCGGCAGCCACCGCGGCCGCGGAACCCCCGCTGGAACCTCCGGGAATTCTTTCCAAATCCCAAGGATTATGGGTTGGGCCATAAAAAGAAGTTTCCGTTGAAGACCCAAAAGCAAATTCATCCATGTTGGTCTGGCCAATAAAACTCGCCCCGGCTTCTTTAAGTCTGGATATAACCGTAGCATCATAGGGCGCCTTAAAACCCTGTAATATTTTTGAAGAACAAGTGGTTTCTTTACCTTTAATGCAAATATTATCTTTAATAGCAACAGGTAAACCGTAAAGCCCTTTATTAACCGGATAATTATCTTTATTTTTTATTAAATGGCAGGGTTTTTCATAATAGCGCGCGAAGGCGTTCGTCTTACCTTCAACGCTCTTTATACGCTCAAGAAGATGTGTATATAAATGAGTGGAATCAATCTCTTTATTTTTTAATTTCTCGGTGAGTTCTACGGTTGACAATTTATAAAGTTCCATTAACCTACTACCTTGGGTACCTTGATGAAATCATCGTTTTTTTGGGGAGCTAAATTAAGAATTTCCTGCTTACTAATCGAAACTTTGGGATTATCTTCTCTAAAGACATTCTTGACATCCAGAACATGACTAAGCGGTTCAATATTTTCAGTATTTAGATTTTCCAAATCTTTAAAGAAATAAAGGATATTATCCAGTTGAAGCTGAAGCTTGTCAGCTTCATCAGGGGTCAATTTAATCTTGGCAAGTTCGGCTACATATTTTACATCCATATTTTATAACCTTTTTTTAGTAAAATATCATACTGCGCCTATAAAGTCAATCTTTATATAATTTATAGACTTTACAAGCCTGTAAATAGGCTTAGAACTATAAAAAAGTAAGTTTAAAAGCTGATTGAGTAGAGCCGGTTAGCTATACGGGCAAATTCAGCAGCTGATAACTGCTCGGGCCGGTGAGCGGGATTGATTTCAATATCTTCCAGCATAGAGGATAACTCCCGCTTGGATAAAGACGGTTTATTAAGTAGATTAAGCGTATTTGTTATAGTCTTTCTGCGTTGGGAAAATGCCGTTTTGACAATTTTTTTAAAAAAATCCTCGCTTTCCACCTCAATCAAGGGTTTCTTATAAAAAGAAAGTTCAATTATTGCCGAGTCCACCTTTGGCTTTGGAAAAAAACAACCGCTTTTGACTTTTTTAATAATTTTTTGCTCACCATAATAATTCAAAAAACAGCTTAATATACCATAATCTTTACCACCAACCTCAGCCACCAGGCGTTCAGCGACTTCTTTTTGAAGCATAATAATTGTTTTTTTAATTATTTGCCGGTATTTTATGAGCTGAAAAATTATAGGGCTGCTTATATAATAGGGTAAATTTCCCACAACAATTAATTGTTTAAAATTGTACTCCTTAATTAAATCGTCCAGATCACATTTAAGTATATCTTTATCAAGAACCCTGACTGTCTTCTCAGCTTCAAATCTTTCTTTTAAAAGAACATTCAGGCCTCTGTCGATCTCAAGGGCAAGAATTAAACCAGCTTCTTCTTTCATGAGATTCACCAACTCACCTAATCCGGCGCCAATTTCCAACACCAGATCTTTCTTTTGCAGCTGTAACTTTTCAACAATAAATCTGTTTATATTATCATCAATTAAAAAGTTCTGGCCCAATGATTTCCGGGGATTGATATTATATTTTTTAAGAAGATCAAGTGTAGTTTTACGGCCTGCCATATTATGCCTCTTTAGGTTCTTTCTTATTTATGTTGGATGAAAGAGTCTGATTGCAGAGATTATCTAAATTTAAATCACCAATCCTCATCCAATATTCAAGTTACAAGTTATACCCTAACGGGCACAAGCAAGATATACCCTTTTACCCTTTCGGGCACAGGCGGGCACAAGCAAACAATATTCAAACTTCAATATCCAATCACCAAACTACTATTGTTGCTTTGTCTCTGTTTGGTTATTCGAATTTGGTCATTGGTTATTATTTGGTTATTGTTTCTTGTGTCTTGGTTATTGTTTTTTATACGCTATTTACTATTAGCTCTTTGCTGATAGCTGACAGCTGACAGCCGATAGCTATAAGCTATTTGCCCTTATGACTTGTGTCTGGTGACTTTGTACTTATTTTTTGTGACTTATGACTTTGTTTTTTGCCCTTTGCCCTTAGCTCTTATAGCGTGTCTCTTGTGTCTTGCCTGTGCCCTGCAAGAGTATGACTTGTGACTAGTGTCTGGTGACTATGGTCTGTTTTTATTGTTTTTGCTCTATGCTCTTCGCCTTTTGCTGATAGCTGACAGCCGATAGCTGT
>CBDUVS010000029.1:0-10981 GCA_965370735.1 uncultured bacterium
GCTTGTGCCCGAAGAAATGCAGTTGCTTAAGTCTATAGGTGATGCTGTGGGAGTAGCTATTGAAAATGCTATGTTGTATGAAACGGTCAAAAACTGGAACGAAGAGTTAGGAAGGATTGTTGAAGAGAGGACGAAAGATTTAAGCGATGCCAGAAAAGCTACTCTGAATATATTGGAGGATATAGATGAGGCTTATAAACAATTAAAGGAGGCGCAAGTCCGATTGGTTCAGGGGGAACGATTAGCGGCTATCGGACAAATGTCCGCCGTTATCGGCCATGAACTGAGAAACCCCTTGACAGGGATTAAAATGGCCTCGTATTTTTTAAACGAAAAATTAAACAAAGCCGCTCCTGAACTTGTTAAAACAGTGCAGGATATTGAAAAAGAAGTGGGACGAGCTTCAACAATCATAACCAATATCCTGGAATTTTCCAGGCCTCTTAATTTGGTTATAAACCCGGTTGATATAAACGCTCTCATAGAAGATGCTATAACGGCTGCCAAAGAAAGAGAATGGCTTGAAGGCATTAAAGTTGTTAAAGATTTTCAGTTTTTTCACCATGAAATATCTTTGGACGCTTTTCGGTTTAGGCAGGTTTTAGATAACATAATTTTAAATGCTCATCAGGCAATGCCCGCGGGTGGGAAGTTGACGGTGAGTACGAAAAAGGTCAATAAAAGCGTAGAAGTTAGGATTAGCGATATCGGGATCGGCGTTGCCGAAGAAGATCTCAAGAAGATTTTTGAACCCTTTTTTACTAAGAAACACAAGGGTGTAGGTTTGGGATTGGCGGTTGTACGTGAAGTGGTTGAGGGGCATAATGGCAGTATAAATGTAGAGAGTAAAATAGGCAAGGGGAGTACTTTTATCATCAGGCTTCCTTTAAAAGAGGAGAGTTGAGGAAATGAGGAGAGCAATTGGAAATCTTTTTATCGGTGGAGAAATTAAAAAAAATATAGCGATTAATTTAAAAAAGAATGAGCGGCAAAAAAACAAATGTCCGGCGAATCCTATTAGGATTTTAATTGTTGAAGATGAAGCTATTACCAGAGAGACCTTTGCTGATATATTGAAAGATTATGGCTTTAGAGTTGAAACTGCTAAAAGTGGCCGTCAGGCTATAGAAAAAACTAAAAAGGAATTTTTTGACGTTGCTATTATTGATATAATCTTAGGTGAAATAAGCGGAGTGGATACGCTTAAAATAATAAAAAGTATTCATCCTCTTACGATTTGCATTATGATGACAGCTTATTGTATTGAAAATGCTCTCCAAGAGTCGCTAAAGGCCGGAGCTCTTACATGTTTTTACAAGCCATTTGATGTTGGCGAGGTTATCAGACTTATTAAAAAAACTTGCGATGAAGGAGTTCATTAATGAGTAAAGACGTGAAAGATAAAATGAAAATCTTATTAGTGGAAGATGAAGAGGTCACAAGAAAGACGCTTAAACTTATCCTCGAAGAAGATGGGTATGAGGTTGTTGCTTTTGAATTGGGCTATGAGGCTGTGGATGAAGCAAAGCAAAATTTTTATAATGTAGCTATCATTGATTTAACATTATTGGATATGGATGGGTTGGAGGTTTTGCAGAGAATAAAAAAGGCCATACCTGATATTTGCGGTATTATTATAACGGCTTATCCTTCAATTAAAACAACCATAGAAGCCGTAGAAGCGGAGGCGTATGATTATATTATTAAGCCTTATAAAGTTGAGGTAATTAAATCTATTATTCGCAAAGGCATAGAAAGGCAAAAACTTGTAATGGAAAACAAGAAATTGCTGAAGAACCTTAAATTAGATAAAGATAAGCTCGAACATATTTTACTTATCGGAAAAAGCATGAGTTCTATTTTGAATTTGGATGATTTAGTTAATTTTATTGTTCGTAAAGTTATTGAGCTTATTCCGGCAGAAAAGGCGTCCCTGCTGCTTATTGATGAAAAAACCGGTGACTTGGTTATTGAAGCGGCTACAGGATTAGACGAGGTTGTTGTAAAAGGGAAAAAGGTTGCCATGGAGAATACGATTTCAGGGATGGTAGTACAGCGGGGAGAAGCATTATTGATAGAAGATATTGAAAAAAGCAGCCATTCTAAAAACAAACATTTACCAAGATATAAAACTAAGTCGTTTTTGAGCGTGCCGCTGCATGTAAAAAATAAAGTAACAGGTGTTTTCAATATTACTGATAAAACTTCTTCAGACATTGATATATTTACGGAAGATGATTTGAAAGTGCTTTCTGTTATTATCCACCAAGCCGCGGTTGCCATTGAGAACGCTAAATTATACAAAAAGGCAACCCATTTAGCTGTTACGGACGGGCTGACCGGCCTTTTTAATCATCGTTTTTTTCATGAGCGCTTGGGAGAGGAGGTAGACCGCCTTCATCGTTATGGCGGAATGCTTTCGCTTATAATGTTTGATGTGGATTGGTTTAAAGAGTATAACGATACCTATGGACATATTTACGGAGATATGGCTTTAAATGATATAGCCGATATCTTAAAAATGTCAAACAGAAAAATTGATGTGGCATGCCGATATGGGGGAGAAGAGTTCATGATGATTTTGCCGGGAACCAATGGAGAAGGAGCGGCAATTTTAGCCGAAAAGATAAGGCGAATAGTTGAAAAACATCACTTTATTGGTAAGGGCAAATTGCGCGGCAGATTAACTGTAAGTGTCGGTGTAGCTGAATATAAGGAAAAAGTTACCAAGGAAGAATTTATTAAAAGAGTGGATGAGGCAATGTATAAAGCGAAGAAAATGGGCAAAAATAAAGTATTCATTTAAAAAGATAGAAACTTTTCTTGTTGAGCCGATTGCAGCGATTAACGAAAAAGTTAAATTTGATAAGATGTGGAAATCTCCGAGAGGGTGGAAATGAAAACTTACGCCATCGGTGATATTCATGGCGCGCACAAGGCACTTATGCAATGCTTTGAGCGATCGAAGTTTGATTATAAAAAGATCGATTGATCGTGATGGGCGATGTTTGTGATGGGTATCCGGATGTTAAAGAGTGCATTGATGAACTTTTGAATGTTAAGCATTGCGACCCGGTCATTGGCAATCATGACATGTGGGCTCCGGACTGGGCCCTACGCGGTGATAAACCGGAAATATGGACAAGTCAGGGCGGGTAATAGGACGATGGCGTCATATAATAGTGGCCCTATGCCGCAAGCACACATTGATTTTTTGAAGAGCGGACAGCTTTGGATCGAAATCGAGAATAAACTTTTTGTCCATGCTGGGTTTGTTCCGGAGCTTCCCTTGGAGAAAAATAGTGCTCATGTGCTTGTGCAGGATAGAGATTTACTTAAGGATGCATGGGAGGTTTCTACTCAGAGACACGAAGAACAGATTACGAAATGCGATGATATTTTCATTGGACACACCACAACAGAAATGTATGAGGCATTACAGCCATTTCATGTGTGCGATGTATGATCTCGATACTGGCGCGGGTTGGTCAGGCAAGCTTACGATCATGGATATTGACTCAAAAAAATATTGGCAGTCGGATTTAACAAAGGATTTATACGGCGGAACGTCTGATAAATTATAGAACAAAAGGAGAGCAGTAAAATAGGAGATAACTAAGATGCCATGGATTGACAAAGATAGATGTGTTGGCTGCGGGATATGTGTAGAGAAATGCCCCGTAGGGGCTATTTCGATGGAAGATGAAAAGGCGAAGATAAATATGGAAGAGTGTATTCGTTGCGGCACCTGTCATAGTGCATGTCCCCAAGAGGCAGTGAGGCATGACAGCGAAAAAATACCGGGGGAAATTAAAGCAAATGTGGGAATGACGAAAGATTTTATGGAAGCATGCGTGAAATATCTCGGTGATGTTAAAGAAGGGAAGAAATGTTTAAACAGGATGATAAAACATTTCAACAAAGAAAAGATTGTCACGGAAAAGACATTGGAAGAACTCGAGAAGTTAAAATAATTAATGTTAACGATTGAACCGTATCGAATTTTTTTAGACAGGTTCAAAAATTCACTTTTGCGAGATAGAATTAATAAAAGGAGTTAGTAGATGGATTATGTAAAAAGGATAGTTGTTATAGGATGCTCCGGAGCGGGAGCATCGGCGGCGAGAATGGTCTTTTAACCAGGTGCGCTACTCCCTATATTGCCAGCGGGAACGTAACGGTTGATTCTTCTTATAAGGATGATAGAATTTTTTCAAAACAAGGCATAAAGTTAGTAAACGTAAAAGCTGTTGGCGTAGATAGAAAAGCTAAAAAAGTAACAACTGCAGATGGAATTTCATATCCTTATGATAAACTTATTTTGACAACCGGCGCGAGGCCAATAATTTTCCCGATTTCAGGAATTGATTTACCGGGAGTGTTTACTCTGCGGACAAGTGGAGACGCGGTTAATATATTAGATTGGGTGAATTCAAAACGTGTAAAGAATGTGGTTGTAATAGGGGCTGGCGCGATAGGAATAGAAATTGCTTATTTGATCGCGCAGCATGGCGTAAAAATTGTTCTTGTGGAAATGCTTGAACATATTATGCAAGTGGTTTTAGATCCGGATATGAGCAAAGAAGTAGAAAAGTATATTAAGAAAAAGAAAATAGGATTAAAGTTAAATCAAAAAGTCAAATCTATCATTGGCCAGAAAAAGGTAAAGAGCGTTGAGCTGTTCTCCGGTAAAAAGATAAAGGCGGAGATGGTAATTGTTTCGGGAGGCATACAGCCTAATATTGAATTAGCTCAAAAGGCAGGTTTAAAAATAGGACGACTGGGGTTAAAGGTAAATGAGTATTTACAGACTTCGGATTCCGATATATTTGCCGCCGGAGACCTGATAGAGTATAAAAGTTTTATTACCGGTAAGCCGATGTTTGGGCAGCTAAGGCCAAACGCTGTAATTGGCGGGAGAATAGTAGCAAAGAATATTTTAGGTTATAAGATAAAATTTCCAGGATTAATAAATAGTTTTGCCACGAAATTTTTTAATAAATCGATTGCCGGATGCGGGATTACGGAGTTAGAAGCAAAAAAAAACGGAATTGATATAATTTGCGCCAGGCAAAATTCAATAAGCAAACACTCTATGATGAGAGATAGAAAGTCTTATGTGGTTAAGTTAGTATTTAATAGAAAAACAAAGAAAATTATAGGCGGCCAGATAGTTAGCGATAGTGAGTGCCCTATTAAACATATTGATATTATAGCGTTGGCAATAAGGTGCGGTTTAACCGCTTTAGATTTGACAACTTTAAGATGTGCCGGACAACCGGAGCTTTCACCTGATCCGGGTATTGAGCCGTTGTCTTTAGCGGCTGAAACGTTATTCCAAAAATTTTATGATTACAAAAAAGGAGCACAAGGCAAAGGATAGGAAAAACCTGGAGAGGAAACATTAACATTTGAAAAGTAAGTAGATAAATTAAAAACGAAGATACCGGTTTATTTAGTCTCAGTTGGGATGGCGTGGGAATCAGAGGATTTAGAAAATGGGTTTGAGAAGAAAAAGAGAGAATTCAATAGCGGCAAATGAAACAAGATGAAAAGGTATTGGTAAATTCTTTACAAAAAAACACAATATAGCGGATGATATTCATAGGTGTACCGGAAGGAATTATAAATAGCCTAACATTTTAAAGGAGAAGTAATGAAAAAGGAGTCTTTTAATTTTTTAAAGAAACTTATGGATACCGTAAGCCCTTCCGGATTTGAGGAGGAGGCGAGGAGGGTGTGGAAGAACAGAACAAAGGGATTCGCGGATGAAGTTAAGACGGACGTACTTGGTAATTCTATAGCGGTTTTAAAAAAAGGCGGAAGCCCAAAGATTATGCTTGCCGGGCACATTGATGAAGTCGGTTTTATGGTGAAGTACATTAATAAAGAGGGTTATATATATTTTTCAACTATTGGAGGAGTTGATCTGCATCTTGTTCCGGGTAAAAGGGTTTGGGTTAAGACTAAAAAGGGTAAAGTCCTGGGAGTAATAGGCAAAAAACCTATTCACCTTTTAGAAGGAGACGAGGGAAAAAAGGTGGCAAAGATTGAAGAACTCTGGATAGACATAGGCGCGAAGGATGGAAAGGAAGCCAAATCTATTTTAAATATTGGAGATCCGGTAGTCCCGGCAGTCGGGCTTGAGATTTTGAACAATGATAATGATATAGTGGTGGGAAGAGGATTTGATGATAAAGCCGGCGCGTTTGTAATAAGCGAAACTCTAAGAATCCTTTCTCAAAGGAAGCTCAAAGCTTCCCTTTATGGAGTCGCGACTGTGCAGGAGGAAATCGGGCTTAGGGGCGCGAGGGCTTCAGCATATGGAATATCACCGGATATTGGCATTGCCGTTGATGTTACATTTGCCACAGACTTTCCTTCTATGGACAAAAAGAAAATGGGAGATATAAAGATAGGCAAAGGGCCTGTAATAGCGAGGGGCCCAAATATCAATCCAAAGATATTTGATGTGTTAGTTGAAGCAGCAAAAAAAGAAAAGATACCCTATCAGATTGAAGGAATATCCAAAGCCACGGGCACAGACGCGAATGTAATCCAACTTACAAGGGCGGGAGTGGCGACCGGATTGGTGAGTATTCCTAATAGATACATGCATACTCAAGTGGAACTTATAAGCCTCAAAGATTTAGAAAACACGTCAAAGCTGCTTAGCGCCTTTGTTCTAAGACTTGATAAAAAAGTTGACCTAACACCACATTAGGGGATATTAGAAATGAAAGGATCATCCCAGGCGCGTACGTTTAAATTTTGCCCTTTATGCAAATATTATTTACGCGGGAAACAGGTTGACGGCTATAAAAGATTGGTTTGTCAAAAGTGCGGCTGGATGTATTATATAAATCCTTTACCTGTGGTAGTCTGTGCGGTAAAAGACAAAAGAGGGAAGATCCTCGCGGCAAAGCGGAATTTTGCTCCGGGTAAAAATAAATGGGCGTTACCCGGCGGTTTTGTTGAATCAGGAGAAATCCCCGAAACTACCTGCTTAAGGGAATTGAAAGAAGAAACAGGCCTAAGAGGCAAAATCAAAAGATTAATAGGAGTCTATATTCAAAAGACCGAATATTATGGATCGCTTCTTGTTATCGGTTATGAAGTTAGTGTTTCTAAGAATAACCTATCATTAAATAATGAATTAAAAGAGGCGGAATTTTTCAGCAAAAGAGATTTGCCTATTATACCGTTTTTATCGCATAGGAAAATAATAGAAAAAATATAGGAAAATCACGAGGTTAATAAAAAAGAATGTTTATTATGCGCTGGAGATACCTGCGATAGCTGGTTTGCTTAAGAACGGGGACAGAAAAATATAAAAATATTTCAGAAACGAAGGTAAAATTTTTTTTGAGAAGGGTACCAAAAAAGGTAAAAAGATAAATAAAAGCGGTGGTTTATTTAAAAAAACAGATAGGAAGGAGTAATTATGCCTGTATATACGTACGTTTGTAAAGATTGCGGTGAAAAGTTTGATTTGTTGATAGGAGTAACCTCTGAGAAGCCAAAGTTTAGATGTAAAAAATGTAAAAGTGAAAATATTAAAAGGGTATTTTCAGAGTTTAGCGTTGGAAGTTCTAAAGATAAGTCTTCTTCCGGGCCAAGCTGTCCGACAGGAACATGCCCTATTAGTTATTAAACGAAGGGAGAATGAGTAAAATGCCGATTATGGAGATTAGCATTGTGCCTTTGGGCACCAAGACACCTTCGATAAGTAAATATGTGGCGGAAGCGGTAAAGGTACTAAAAAAACAAAAGAAAATAAAATATGAATTAACCTCTATGGGTACAATAATAGAAGCAAATTCTGTCGGGCAGCTATTAGGTATTGCGAACAAAATGCATAGAGTTGTATTAAGGGATAAAATAAAAAGAGTAGTAACCGCGATCAAGATAGACGACCGGAAAGATAAAAAGTTGACAGCGGAAGGAAAAATAAAAGCAGTGCGAAAAAAATTAAGTGTTTAAAATGGCAGATTTTAATGAAATTAATTTAGCAAGAAAAATATTAGGCCTAAAAGAAGAAGCAAGCTTAGGTGAAATAAAGGATAGCTATCGAAAACTGGCTATAAAATATCATCCCGATAAATGCAAAGGCAAAAGCAAGAAAAAATGCGAAGATAAATTCAAGGAATTAACCCATGCCAATGATATCTTGATGAGTTATTGTGTCGGTTACAGATATTCCTTTAAGAGAAATGACGTTAAAAGAAATTCTATGAATAAAGAGCTCTATGAACATTTAAGGCGCTTTTATTCTGATGATTTATCGTATAAAGGTTAATTATGTCTAATATATTCGATGAAAACTATGAAAAGTATGATAGGTGGTATGAAAAGAATGAATATGCCTATCAGTCCGAACTCAAGCTTCTTAGAAAAATAATTCCAGAAAACAAAAAGGGCCTTGAAATAGGTGTAGGTACCGGTAGATTTGCCGCGCCCTTGGGAATTGAGTACGGCATTGACCTCTCAGAGAATATGCTTAAAATAGCTAATGATAGAGGAGTCAAAGTAGAAAGAGCCTCAGGTGAGAGTGTACCCTTTAAAAACAATGCTTTTGAGTATATAGCCATTATTATTACTTTAGCCTTTGTCAATAATCCCCAAGAGGTAATTAAAGAGGCTTGGAGAGTTTTAAATAATAATGGCAAAATCATAATCGGCATAATAGATAGTAATAGCTTCTTAGCGGATTTTTATAGAAAAAAAGAAGGTGCTTTTTATAAAGAGGCCAAGTTTATCAAAGTTAATCAGCTAACTCAATGGTTGAAGGCGGCAGGTTTCTATAATCTCATTTACTATCAGACGCTGTTTAATTTACCGCGGGATATGACTGAAATAGAAAAACCTCGAAGCGGTTTCGGGCAGGGTGGTTTTGTCGCGGTTGTCGCGGATAAAAAATAAGCCGTATATAGATTAAAAAAAGGAAGTTTAGTGAAAAAATGACCGCATTAAATTATATATATTCTATTATATAATATTGAAATTCCATGGAACTATAATAATTGGCCTATATAAATCAAATCTCTTGCAAATTCTTTCTAAAATAGCTACAATGAATTCATGAAAAAGAAAGTCTGTCCATATGACATCCCGGCACCCAAATATTGGGGTAAACGTGCCTAAAGCGCTTTTCCCCCAAGGTGCTTCGGTATGTCATCCGAATGTCTTAATATAGACTTTAGGCATAATTTTTTCATAACTCCTTCCGAAATAGACAAAAGCCTATTTTCCCCTTAAAGAAATATGTTGACTATTAATGTCTATTACTGTAAAATATGGTCGTTATGAATAAGAGATATAATATTACTCATACTGCAAAGGAATTAGGTGTTACTCGACAGACTCTTTATAATTGGATTGAGAAGGGATGGGTGAAACCTAAACGAGATTATCGCAATTATCCGGTGTTTACAGATAAATGCATTAAAAAGATTAAAGAGTGGCGGAAAATGTTAAAGGATTAAAACAAAGATCTCTGTTTCCGCGGGGATGATACAGGATAATGGCCATATGAAAAATAAAAACAAATCACAGCTTATTATTTATCAAACTGAGTTAGGGGAAACGAAAATTGACGTCAGGTTTCAGGATGAAACGGTCTGGCTTTCTCAGCAGTTAATGGCAGGGTTGTTTCAAACTACCGTTTCCAATGTTAATATCCATATCAAAAATATTTTTGAAGAAGGCGAATTAAACAAAAAGGCAACTATTAAGGATTTCTTAATAGTTCGAAAAGAGGGGACTCGCGATATTCAGCGAAATGTTGAGTATTACAATTTAGATATGATTATTTCTGTAGGATACAGGATAAAATCAAAGGTCGCGACACACTTCAGGCAATGGGCCACTCGATATCTAAGGGAATTTATCGTTAAGGGATTTGTGCTTGATGATGAGCGTTTAAAAAATCCGAATCAACCGTTTGATTATTTCGACGAATTGATTCGCCGTATTCAGGATATACGCACATCTGAAAGACGGTTTTATCAAAAAATTACTGATATTTACGCGACAAGCGTTGATTATGATCTTACTGATGAAATGAGTATTGAATTTTTCAAGACTGTTCAAAACAAAATGCATTGGGCTATTACCGGAAAAACCGCAGCAGAAATTATTCACTCAAGAGTGGATAGTAGAAAACCAAACATGGGGTTAACGAACTGGCGTAGCACAAAAGTACGTAAGGATGATGTAGAAATAGCTAAAAACTATCTAAGTGAGAAGGAACTGTTGGCCCTGAATAACCTGTCGAACAATATCTGATTTTTGCCGAAGGGCGGGCTATGAGACATGTTCCTATGCATATGAAAGATTGCGTAGTTTCGGGGACAGAACACTTAACTATTGAAACTCACAAGCTGTTTTGATAAAAAGCAGATATAGAGTGGATAATCATGTTGGCTATACTTAAAATATGAAAAGAAAGATTAAACGTACGGGTAGTCACTGCGCGTATATCCTTGAATGTAATGATGGAACGTATTATACTGGGTATACGAATAGTTTAGATGAACGGGTAAAACTCCATAACGCGGGTCTTGCCTCAAAATATACACGAGCGAGGTTGCCGGTTAAGTTGGTGTGGAAGAAGGAGTATAGGTATTTTAAGAAAGCATTTTTGATGGAAAAAAGGATTAAATCTTTGACGAGATTGCAAAAAGAATCTTTAGTTAACGGAAAGAGATTAGATAAAATATTAAGGTAGGTCCGGCCGCCAAGCGTATGGGGTAAATCTTTCTGCGAAACATTTACCCCACGGCGACTCGGACATGACACCCAAACGTTTTTATCAAATATGAACGATAAAAAACAAAATAGTCAAAATGAATCAGGTCCGGATGCAAGCGTTCGGGGTAAATCTCTCCGATATTTCCCCCGAGCATCACGGACATGACACCCAAACGTTTTTATATAAAGACGTTTGGGTGTCAAATGAACAACTATGACTCTGAAATAC
>CBDUVS010000030.1:0-10906 GCA_965370735.1 uncultured bacterium
CGCGAAGTGAGTATGAGTTTGTTGGTTGAATTAAAGAAAATTTATGTTAAAAGGATAAATAAAGTGTAATGGAAAATCTTCTAACTCGATATGATCCCAAAGAAGTTGAAGATAAGTGGTTTAAGCTCTGGAGTGAGAAAGGGTGTTTTCATCAGGAAAAAGATGATACAAAAAAACCATACTGCATTGTCATTCCTCCGCCGAATGTAACCGGTATTCTTCATATGGGCCATGCTTTAAATAATACTCTCCAAGATATACTAATCAGGCGAAAGAGAATGCAGGGATATGCCGCCCTCTGGGTACCTGGAACCGATCATGCCGGTATAGCTACCCAAAATGTAGTTGAACGTTCTCTATCTAAAGAGGGTAAGACGCGCCATGATTTAGGCAGGGATGAATTTATTGAAAAGGCCTGGGATTGGACTAAGGCGCGCAGCGGTACGATTATTAAACAGCTTAAAAAATTAGGCTGCAGCTGTGACTGGCAAAGGGAGAGGTTTACCTTAGATGAAGACTATTCGGCCGCGGTCAATGAAGCTTTCCTTGGACTGTACAAGGATGACTTAATTTATAAAGGCAGTTATATTATTAACTGGTGTCCTCGTTGTCAGAGCGCGTTAAGCGACGAGGAAGCGCCTCACAAAGAGCTTCAGGGAAATTTATATTATATTAAGTATCCAATTAAAGCCATAAGTCATACCATTGCGGGCACAGGCGGGCACAAGCAAGCCGCAAGTAAAAAACGAAAATCCATATTTGAAAATCGAGAGTTTGACTATGTTGTAGTTGCTACTACGCGGCCGGAGACAATGTTTGGAGATACGGCATTAGCTGTTAATCCGGATGATAAACGCTATAAAGATTTAATCGGTAAAACGGCGATATTACCTATAGCCGGGAGAGAAATTAAAATAATATCCGACAAATTCGTAGACCCTGAATTCGGCACAGGTATCATTAAAGTAACTCCATTACACGATCCGAATGATTATGATATGGGCTGCAGGCATAAGTTGGAAGGGATACTTTGCGTTAATCCTGACGGTACTATGAATGCTAATGCCACAGACGTTTATGACGGCCTTGATAGGTTTGAGGCCAGAGAGGCGCTGGTTGAAGATTTAAAGGAAAGAAAACTTCTAAAAAAAGTTGATGCTCATACTCACGCTGTAGGCCATTGCTATAGATGCCACACTATTATTGAACCTTATTTTTCCGAACAGTGGTTTGTAAGAATGAAGCCCCTGGCCAAGAAGGGGGCCGAAGAAGCTAAGAAAGGTAATATAAAATTTTATCCGCAGCGTTGGGATAAGATTTATGATAACTGGATGCTGAATATAAGAGATTGGTGTATCTCAAGGCAAATTTGGTGGGGCCATAGAATTCCGGCATGGTACTGCGGTGATTGCAATAAAATATTTACAGAGAATAAAAAGAGCTTAAAGGTTACTTTACCGGTTGAATTTTCTTATGAACAGATAGGAATTATAGCTGTTGGAGAAAAACCAAATAAGTGCCCTAAGTGCGGATGTACTGAAATCTTCCAGGATCCGGATGTATTGGATACCTGGTTTAGTTCCTGGTTATGGCCTTTTGCCGTTTTTGGATGGCCATTTAGTCAGCCATCGGCCATCAGCTGTCAGCTCTCAGCAGAGAAGAAAAAGCAGAAAGCTGAATTAGAATATTTTTATCCTACATCTTGTTTGGTTACGGGGTCTGAAATTATATTTTTCTGGGTGGCGCGGATGATAATGTCGGGGCTTAAATTTATGGGGGAGATTCCTTTTAGCGATGTTTATATTCACGGAACCGTCCGTGACGATAAAGGAAGAAAGATGAGCAAATCTTTAGGAAACGCCATTGATCCTCTTGAAATAATAGAGAAACACGGCGCGGACGCGTTAAGATTTAGTTTGATTTCACTTCCAGGTGAAGATATATATCTGACGGAAAGCAAGTTTGAATTCGGAAGAAACGCGATGAATAAACTCTGGAACGCTTCCAGGTTTATTTTGATGAATTTAGATGAGTCTAAAATCAGAGATTACACGCCTAAAGATTTAATAAGCAAAGTAGCCGCTTCGGAAAGTAATATTGCGGAAAAGTGGATACTTTTTGAGCTCTTTGAAGCGGTTAAGGGCATTAACGAATCATTGGAAAATTTTAGATTTCATGAAGCATCAAGCAGGCTGTATGATTTCTTTTGGCATAAATTGTGCGATTGGTACATTGAATTAGCAAAGATTAATAGTGAGAATAAATTAACTCAAAATACGTTATATTTATGCCTTAAGTATACGCTTAAATTATTTCACCCCTTCGCGCCTTATATTACAGAAGAAATTTGGCAGAAGTTACCCAAAAAAGATAGTGAATTTATCATGCTTTCCGAGTGGCCCATATTACCCGATTTAGGCCAGGTAGACTGGGCTATAAATTCATTCGGCGATATGATGGGCTTAATCGGTGTTATTCGTAATAAGAGAGCCCAATTTAATATAGCACCCATGGTTTCTTTGCCGAGGGTAGTAGTCATAAATGATCAAGAAAATTTATTAGATGATTTTAGAATGTTTGAGGGCTATTTTAAACAGCTTGGCAAGATTCAGCGGATAATCTTTACGAGTGAAGATAAAGCTGTTCCCAAATCAAGTTCAGTTGTTGTTTATAAAACTATAAAGGCATACATTTCACTGGAAGGTTTGATTGATCTTGACAAAGAGAAGAAGAGGCTTGATAAAGAAATTGATAAAATATCCGAAGAAACAAAAAGTCTCCGGAGTCACTTGGAGAATAAGGCTTTCTTAAGTAAAGCGCCCGAAAAGGTCATTAACCGGCAGAAGCAGCGGCTGGATGAGTATAACCTTAAACTGAAGGAATTAAAAGCAGCCCTAAAAGAAATAAGCTAAAGACATGCTTCTCTACCGTTATATACTTAATTGTCAGATAGCATCGCGCAGAAAAAGTAATGATTATATAAAATCCGGCGAGATTAAAGTGAATGGCAAGGTTGTAAAAGATCCAATATTGGATATAGATGCCGATAAAGATATTGTTCTTTTTAATAATAAGCGAATTAATCCCGTAATAAGCGCGAAGGTTTATATTCTTTTAAATAAACCGGCAGGTTATATATGCAGCCTAAAAGACAGGCACGCGGAAAAAAAAGTTTTGGATTTGGTTAAAATTAAAGAGAGAATTTATCCTATAGGGCGTTTGGATAAAAATACCAAAGGGCTCCTACTGTTGACTAATGACGGGGAGTTGGCTCACAGGGTAATGCACCCAAGATATGAGATTGATAAAGTTTATGATGTTTTTGTTAAACCCTTTTTAAAAGCTCCTGATGTCAAGAGGTTGGAAAAGGGTATTGAGATAGATGAAGGCGTGATGGTTTCAGCTGTGATAAATTCTGTTAAACATGATGAGGTAAAGAAAGGGTCTTTAGTTAATCTGACAATACATCAGGGTTTGAAGCGGCAAATTCGATACATGTTTTCAGCCTTACATTACAGAGTATATGATTTAATAAGGCTTAAAGTAGGAAATATTGAGCTTAAGAATTTAGAAGAAGGTAAATATAGGAATTTGAATCAACATGAACTAACGCGGCTAAAAAGTATGGTAGGCATAATTAATGATTAAAATTGATGAAAAAAAAGTAAAAGAATTATTAAAAATTGGCCTCAAAGAGGATGTAAAAACGGGAGATATTACATCTTCCATCACTATAGATAAAAATCTTAAAATACATGCTAATTTGATATTGCGGGAACCGGGGATTATCGCGGGACTTGACATATTAAGACTTTTCCTGAAGTTCACAAATAAATCTATCCATTTTATTGCTTATGCTAAAGATGGTGATTTTATCAATGCGGGTAAGGGAAAGAAAGCGAAGATAATTGCCAAGGTACACGGTAACGCCCGCGACATCCTAAAAATCGAAAGGATAGCTCTTAATATTATCTCTCATTTATCAGGGGTAGCCACTTTAACATATCAGTTTGTGAAAGGCGTAAAAGGTTATAAAACCAAAATTGTCGATACCAGAAAGACAACTATCGGATTGAGGTATTTTGAAAAATACGCCGTTAAGGCGGCCGGCGGGCATAACCACCGTATGGGTTTGTATGACAAAGTTTTAATTAAGGATAATCATATTAAAGCCTCAGGCTTATCTCCGGCTGAGTGTGTACGTCTTGCGAGAAAAAGAACTAAAAAAGAAATTGAAGTGGAAATAAAGCGTCTTTCTCAACTGCTCGAGACAATTAAAGCCGGGCCGGATGTTATTATGCTTGATAACATGAATATCGCGCAGATAAAAAAGGCAATTACCATAAAGGATGACTTTTACAAACAGGACAAAGCTCATAAAAAAATACTCATTGAAGTTTCCGGAAACGTCAGCTTATCTAACATCAGAAAAATCGCCGCCTGCAAAATTGATCTAGTATCCATCGGCGCCCTCACGCACTCCAATCCGTCATTAGATATGGCTTTAAAAATTACCTAAAATGAATCTTTTTAAATTAACTACAGATTTTACCCCGCAAGGAGACCAGCCCAAAGCAATTGATGCGTTATATAAAAGCATTAAAGCCGGAAATCAATCTTCCACTTTGCTGGGAGTGACCGGTTCCGGCAAAACATTTACTGTAGCTAATGTAATCTCCAAACTTAACCGGCCTGTGCTGGTTATATCTCATAATAAAACTCTGGCCGCCCAACTCTATTCGGAACTTAAGGGACTTTTTGTGAATAATGCTGTTGAGTATTTTGTAAGTTACTACGATTATTATCAGCCGGAGGCTTATATTCCTCAAACAGATACCTACATAGAAAAAGATGCTTCAATAAATGACCGGCTTGACCGCTTAAGGCTTTCCGCGACATCTTCCATAATCTCAAGAAAGGATGTTATCGTGGTTGCCAGTGTTTCTTGTATATATAACCTTGGTTCACCGGTAGACTATTCTAAATCATTAATAGAGCTTGAGGAGTCGCGGAAGCTTGAAAGAGATACGCTTATTAAAGAACTCATCAAAATTCAATATGAAAGAAATGATTATGATTTTAAGAGAGGATTCTTAAGGGTTAAGGGGGATGTGGTTGACATCTTCCCTTCATATAAAGATGATGATGCCATTCGAGTTGAATTTTTTAATGATACGGTTGAGAGCCTAAGTTTTATAGACCCTCAAAATAATAAAACTAAAATGAAAATTAAGAATATATCTATTTATCCGGCCAAGCACTTTGTTATAGAACTGCCGAGAATACAAAAAGCCATTGGTTCCATTAAAAGTGAGTTAGAAGATAGATATAAATCCTTAATGGATAAAAAGAAGATTGTAGAGGCCCAAAGACTGAAGAGTAGAACCAAATATGATATAGAAATGATGTTGGAAACCGGCTATTGCCATGGCATAGAGAATTATTCACGGCATCTTTCGGGCCGCCTGCCCGGTTCAAGGCCATATTGTCTTATTGATTATTTTCAGGGAGATTTTTTAACTATCATTGATGAATCTCATGTGAGTTTGCCCCAGATCAGAGGCATGTATATGGGGGATAAAGCTCGCAAGGAAGTATTGGTTGAGCATGGTTTTAGGCTGCCGTCATGTTTGGACAATAGGCCCTTAAAATATAATGAGTTTAAGAAGTTGCTTAATCAAGTCATATATGTTTCAGCTACACCGGGGGAGCCGGAAAAGAAGGAAAGCAAGAAGATTATAGAGCAAGTCGTAAGGCCGACAGGATTAATTGACCCTGAAATTGAAGTTAAGGGAACTAAAGGCCAGATAGATGATATAATCTATCAGCTTAAAAGCAGGGCTAAGTTAGGCCAACGGGTTTTGATCACAACACTTACAAAGCGGATGGCTGAAGATTTAAGCGCTCACTTAAAAGAGCTGGGTTTGAAAGTTGAGTATCTTCACTCCGAGATTAAAACAATTGAAAGAGTGAAAATATTAAAAGAATTAAGACTAAGAAAGTTTGACTGCCTGGTTGGCGTTAATCTCCTCAGGGAAGGTATTGATTTGCCGGAAGTTTCAATGGTTTGTATTTTAGATGCCGATAAAGAAGGTTTTTTGAGGTCGCATACCTCCTTAATTCAGACGGTTGGAAGATGCGCCAGGCACGTAAATGCTAAAGTTATCATGTATGCTGATAAGATAACAAAAGCTATGAAACAAACAATAGATGAGACACAAAGGAGAAGAAAAATCCAGTTTGAATATAACGCGAAGCATAATATTAAACCGATGTCGATTAAGAAAGCTATAAGCCAAGGTTTGGAAGTTCATGCCAAAAGCGTTAAAATCGCGGCTGATATTGTAGCTGATAATCTTGATGCGCAGCTACTGTATCAAGTGGCGGCTGATATTGAGCGGGAGATGTATGAGGCGGCAGGGCACCTGGAGTTTGAAAAAGCAGCTTCGCTAAGAGACGACTTAAAGAAAATAAAACAAGATATTTTAAGAAAAGAAAAAGTTAAAGTATGAGTAATCAGCTAAACGATATCATAAGTCCTGAAGATATACTTTCGCGTATTAAGACTCAAAAGATTGGCCATAAAATATATTGTTTCAATGAGATAGCGTCTACTAATGATGAGGCCAAAAAACACGCCGATAAAATAGAAAACGATGGGGCAATTTTTATTGCTTCTTCTCAGACGCGGGGCAAAGGAAGATTGGGCAGAAAGTGGGTTTCACCTGAAGGAGGAATTTACTTCTCGGTGTTATTGATGCCGAGACTCGGGCAAGTGGAATTATCCAGGTTTTATATTGCCTCGAGCGTGGCCGTCTGTCTGGCAATTGAGAAATTATATAGTTTGAAAACGTACATTAAATGGCCGAATGATATTATCATACAAAACAAAAAGGTTGCCGGAATTTTAGCTGAAACTTCACGGGCAATTGGCAAACACGCATATTTAATAATAGGGATTGGAGTAAATGCAAATAGCTTATCAGGTGAGATTCCACCGCAAAGCATAAGTTTATGCGAAGCCAGCGGGCAATTTAAAAAGAGATCTGAAGTTATCGCCATGATTATTAATCGGCTTGATGAATATTATATTCGTCTAAATGAAAATAGGCTCCGGGATATATATAAATTATGGAACACGCATTGTTATCAGATTGGTTTAAGGGTAGAAATATCCAGAAACAATGATATAATGTACGGTATGATTATGGGCCTTGATGAGAGTTCCGGAGCACTACTTATTAGAACAGACAACGGCATGATAGAGAGCATCGAGAGTGCTGATGAAATAAAAATAATAAGGAGTAAAAGATAATAATGATACTTCTGGCTGATGTAGGCAACAGTTCTATAACTATAGGTTTTATCAAGTCGAATGCTATTTCCGGTTTCGGCCGCGTAAAGGTTGATAAAAACAAAGGTAAAAAATTCTATAGCAGTCTACTGAAAAAACATACTAAAGAAAAAAAAATTCCCATAAATAAAGTTGATATAGCAATATTCTGCAGCGTTGTTCCTTCCATTGATAAAGCTTTTAAAATAGCCCTGAAGGAAGCGGGTATTAAAAATATATACCAGACAGGTAAAAACCTTAAGTATTCTATTAAGAATAAGTATAAAAGTCCTAAGCAAGTTGGAGCGGACAGGCTTCTCAATGCTATCGCGGCGCATAATACTTATCCTAAAAGTCAGACCTTAGTCATTGATTTTGGTACGGCAATAACATTTGATATGGTAAATAGAAATAATGAATATCTGGGTGGAATTATTATGCCCGGGATTAGAACCTCATTAGCCGCCTTATCATCTAAAGCTGAATTATTACCTTTAATTGAACTGAAAAAACCACAAGGTTTAATCGGTAAAGATACCAAAACCAGCATTCAAAATGGGGTTGTATACGCGATGGCTGCTGCTTGTGAGGGTATTATAAAGAGATTTAAGAATAAGTATGGTGCCAAACTTAAAGTTATTGCTACCGGAGGAGACGCGGTGCTGTTTGAGAAGTTTGTACCGGGTATTGACCGCGTAGACAAGCAACTTACGCTTTATGGGTTATATATTAATTACAAAACGGTAAAATACTGTTAATAAATAGTAAGATAATATACGGTATTTTCTCTTAATCACACCTTATTATTTATACTCGCGTATATTTATTGAAAATAATGCTTGATTTTTATAAGATTATCTTATAAGATTACTCTACAATTGGCACTCTATATTGGAGACTGCTAAATAAATAAAAAGAAGGAGGATAACTAAATGGCTATTAAACCATTAGGTGACAGAGTGTTGCTGAAAGTTTTAGAAGCGCAGGAGAAAAGCACGGGGGGTATTTATTTGCCTGATAACGCGAAGGAGAAACCTCAGCAAGCGGAAGTTATAGCTGTGGGTGAGGGGAAAGTGCTGGATAGTGGAAATTACAAAAAGCCCGAGGTGAAAAAAGGAGATATTGTTCTTTTTGGAAAATACTCGGGAACGGAAGTAACCGATTCTAAGGGCGAAGCCTATTTAATCGTAAAAGAAGAAGATATTTTAGCAATAGTAAAGTAAGTACAGCCTAATTTTAAGGAGAAATATAATGGCAAAACAGTTAATGTTTAACGAAGAAAGTCGCCGCTCTCTTTTAAAAGGAGTGGAGCAGTTGGCCAGAGCTGTAAAGGTGACGCTTGGCCCTAAAGGGAGAAATGTTGTTATTGATAAAAAGTTTGGTTCTCCAACTATAACTAAAGACGGAATTACCGTAGCTAAAGAAATTGAGCTCAAAGATCCGTTTGAAAACATGGGAGCTCAGTTAGTTAAAGAAGTTGCCGAGAAAACATCTGATGTGGCTGGAGACGGTACAACTACGGCAACCGTTTTAGCTGAGGCTATATTTAAGGAAGGATTAAGAAATGTAACCGCGGGCGCGAATCCTATGGCATTAAAAAGAGGGATTGAGAAAGGTGTTGGAAAAATTGTCGAGGCCTTAAGGAAAATGTCGAAACCAATTAAAGATGACAAAAAGGAAATTGCTCAAGTTGCGGCGATAGCAGCTAATTCCGATATGGAAATTGGCAATAGAATTGCTGAAGCCATGGAAAAAGTTGGTAAGGATGGAGTTATTACTGTTGAAGAAGCGAAATCCATTGATACCACTCTTGAAGTAGTTGAAGGTATGCAATTTGACCAGGGTTACAATTCTCCATACTTTGCTACCGATAGTGAAAAAATGGTGGCCGAGCTTGAAGGGCCCTATATATTAATTCATGAAAAGAAGATTGCTTCCATGAAAGATCTTCTTCCGCTATTGGAAAAAGTTGCAAAATCAGGCAAGCCGCTGATTATAATAGCTGAAGATGTAGAAGGTGAAGCCCTGGCAACCTTAGTTGTTAATAAATTAAGAGGGACTTTGAATTGCTGCACAGTAAAAGCTCCCGGTTACGGTGATAGAAGAAAAGCCATGATGGAAGATATCGCTATAGTTACAGGTGGTACTTTTATCGCGGAAGAACATGGTATTAAATTAGAAAATGTTGGTCTTGAGCAGTTAGGTAGTGCTAAAAAGGTTACTGTTGATAAAGATAATACGATTATTATTGAAGGTGCCGGAAAATTAGCTGATATAACTGCCAGGATTTCTCAGATTAAAAAACAGATTGAAAGCTCTGACTCTGAATATGATAAAGAGAAATTACAGGAAAGACTAGCTAAGCTTTCAGGCGGAGTTGCCGTTATCAATGTAGGTGCTGCCACTGAGACTGAAATGAAAGAGAAGAAGGCGAGGGTTGAGGACGCGCTTCACGCGACTAAAGCTGCTGCCGAAGAAGGCATAGTGCCTGGTGGTGGAGTTGCTTTGGTTCGCTGTGCAAAAGCTCTTGATGAATTAAAACTTAAAGGTGATGAGAAAGTTGCTTTGGATATATTAAGAAGAGCCCTTGAGGAACCCATCAGGCAGTTAGCTACGAACGCCGGTTTAGATGGAGCTGTTGTAATCCAAAAAGTTAAAGAATCGGAAGAACTTGCCTTTGGTTATGATGTCCAGAAAGATGCTTATTGTAATGTATTAGAAGCTGGTATTATTGATCCAACAAAGGTAACCAGAAACGCGTTGCAGAATGCTTCATCTATTTCAGCTTTGATGCTTACAACTGAAGCCCTTGTTACAGATATTCCGGAAAAAGATAAACCTCTAATGCCATCAATGCCTCCCGGAGGCATGGGCGGTATGGGCGGAATGATGTAATTTCGTATAACGACCAAGAAGATATAAGTGAGATAAAGCCCCTCTGCGAAAGAGGGGCTTTATTTATCCTAACACAAGACACAAGCAAAAAGCTTACAGCTATCGGCTGTCAGCTATCAGCAAAGGGCGTAGAGTTAAGAGCAAAAGCAAAAAACAAGAAATAAGATGCAAGCACAAGGTCGTAAGTCACAAGGCAAAGGTCTACGGTCTATTTTTAATCGTTCAACTTAAACAAGAAAGAACCACATTTTAATAGAATTTTTTAAGGAATGGTGTATAATAATCAATCATGCATAAGATACAAAAAAGAGTATATTACCATGATACAGATTGTGAAAAGGTAATGTATTATGGAAATTACCTGAAGCACTTTGAAGAAGGCAGATTCGAATATATGCTGGCCCGCGGCGTTGACCTAAATGAAGCATCAAAGCAAGATACTCTTTTTACCATAAGAAGAGTCGAGATTGATTATAAATTTTCCGCTTGTTGCGGTGATGTTGTGACTATATCTTCTGAGATTATAGAGTGCCGTAAAGCGTCACTGGTTTTTAAACAGGAGATGTTCAAAAGTGATAAGTTGCTAGCTTCAGCCAGAGTAGATGTTGTGTGTGTAGATCGTAATTTTAAACCCAAAGCAATACCTGCTGAAATCAAGAGATCCCTTGTTAAATGATT
>CBDUVS010000031.1:0-10848 GCA_965370735.1 uncultured bacterium
TATATAGAATGCCTATTGACAACAAGAAGTCAAACTGTTAACATACTTACATAACTTTAAGAAAAAGTCCCTAAATTGTTTAAAGGTGAGCTTAATGTCTTTTTTTAACAGACGTCCCAACTATAATAAGGTAGAAGCTAAGAAAAAGCAGATACCGGGTGGATTGTGGACAAAATGCGAAGATTGCGGTGCTATTGTTTACAATAAGACTCTGGAAGAAAATCTTGAGATTTGCCCTAAATGTGGTTTTCATTTTCGCATAATACCTCAAAAAAGAATAGAAATACTCTTTGATAAAAATAGTTTTATTGAGTATGATAAAGACATGGTTTCTCTGGATCCTTTAGATTTTAAAGGTCCCAAAACATACAAAGACAAATTAAAAACAGCCCGGAGCCAGACATTACTTAAAGAGGCGGTGATTACTGGTGAGGCTAAGATTAACAATAAGAAGATAATTTTTGCCATTACCGACTCTAGATTCATTATGGGTTCTATGGGATCTGTGGTGGGTGAGAAAATTACCAGAGCAACCGAGAAAGCAACTGAAAAAAAGGTGCCCCTAATTATATTTTCCGGTTCTGGCGGAGGAGCTAGGATGTACGAAGGTATGTTCTCTCTGATGCAGATGGCCAAGACTTCCGCGGCTATTTCTAGACACCAGAGCAAAGGTTTACTTTATATATCAGTTCTCACCAATCCGACAATGGCCGGAATTATGGCCAGTTTTGCATCTCTTGGTGATGTAATTATTGCAGAACCAAAGGCGCTTATAGGTTTTACAGGACCTAGAATAATTGAGCAGACAATTAAACAGAAGTTACCTGATGGTTTTCAAAGTTCGGAATTTTTACTTGAACATGGTTTTTTAGATATCATAGCCACCAGGAAAGATTTGAAAGAAACGCTCTTTAGCACGATAAATTATTTAGAAACTTAAAACTAAATGGTAAATTAAAGGAGAAGTTTGCAATGGCAGAGGTAACTTTGAAAGGTGTTTCAAAGGTTTATTCAGGTGGCGTGGTGGCGGTCCAGAAGATGGATTTAGTGATTGAAGATAAGGAGTTTTTAGTTTTGGTAGGGCCGTCCGGATGTGGAAAATCAACCACATTGCGAATGATTGCCGGTCTTGAAGATGTAACTGAGGGTGAAATCCGTATAGGTGAGCGATTAGTTAATGATGCACCTCCCAAGGATAGAAACATTGCCATGGTTTTTCAGAATTACGCTTTATATCCACATATGACTGTTTATGAAAATATGGCTTTTGGTTTGAAATTAAGAAAATACCCTAAAAAAGAAATAGATACCAGAGTTAATGAAGCAGCAGATATTTTAAACATCAAAGAATTACTCCAGAGAAAACCCAAGGCTTTGTCTGGTGGACAGAGGCAGAGAGCCGCGGTAGGTAGAGCCATTGTAAGAAAACCCTTGGTTTTTTTATTCGACGAACCTCTAAGTAACCTTGATGCTAAACTCAGAGTTCAGATGCGCGCCGAAATTAGCAAACTGTATATCAGATTACAGGCAACCATGATTTATGTGACTCACGATCAGGTTGAAGCTATGACCATGGGCACCCGCATTGTTGTTTTAAAGGATGGCTTTATCCAACAAATAGCTGATCCTATACATTTGTACGATAATCCAGTTAATAAATTTGTTGCTGGGTTTATTGGAAGTCCGCCAATGAATTTTATAGAGGGTAAGTTTGTAAAAGAAAGTGGAGTTTACTATTTTGATGAAGGAACTTTCAAGGTTAAAATTAATGAAGAAATGTATCCGAAAATTAAAGAATATGCAGGTAAAGAAACTGTTTTTGGTATTAGACCAGAAGATATACATGATAAATTATTCATTCCGGAAGCTCCAGAGGAAACCACTATAAGTGCTATGGTAGAAGTTGTTGAACCTATGGGATCAGAAACCATTTTATATCTAAATACAACTAATAAAAATTCCATTACTGCAAAGGTTGGAGCTAAAGAAAAACCTGATGTTAATCAGAAGATGGAATTAGTTTTTGATATGTCCAAGGTCCACTTTTTTGACAAAGAGACAGAAGCAACTATTGTATGATCGCCTTGCGCATAGCGTGATTGAGAATATCTAATGAGATGCGCGTATTAGACCCATACCGCATTTTCTTTACATTAGTCTTATGATGAATAATAAAAAAAAATATATCTTCAATATATTCTTGGTTTCCTTATTAGTATTAATTATATTACTTCTTTTAGTAAGGTTTCTGGGTGATATTTGTATTGAGAGAGCTTACTATCTGCGGCTTATCAACGCTACTATCTTTTTTCTAAATTTAATTATTCTGGCTGCGTGGTTATTTTTTGGTGTCGTTGCTTCCGTAATTTGCCTGACTGTAGCTTTTATTTTTACCCTTCTTACGGCAGCTATTGCCAAAAGCCCCATTATTAATATGCATCTCATTTTGTTTGGATTAGTAATGGGGAGTGCTTTTTATTATGATAAAAAGAGCAATGCATCTATGGGTTTGCAACAGGCCGAGTTAGAAGATATCGATGAAGAACTCAATCTTTTAAATGATGAACGCTTACAGAATCAACTCCAGTTAAAAGCCCTCGAGAAAAGTTTCTCTAGATTTAGCATACTCAAAGACATTACTGAAAAATTAAGTTCCAGCCTATCCTTGGTCGAAGTTGCTAATTTAGTAGTTAAAAATTCATTTTCTATAGTTAGCAAAGCTGACTGTTGTTTATTGTATCTTATTGATGAAAAGAAACACGATCTAATTTTGACATCTATGAGAAAGAGCCAGGAACTCAAAGGGTTTAAGATAAGGGGGGCTGATGTTTTTGATATGAGAGTTTTAAAAAGAAAGCAACCCCTAATTATTCAAGATATCAGAAAAGATTACAGGTTTGATTATGAAGTGATTAAAAGTAAAACTCGTGAATTTCGATCTTTAATATCTACGCCATTAATAAGTGAGGATAGAGCTATTGGGGTTGTACGATTAGACGCATTAAACGCTGAAATTTTTAATTCCGAAGATTTAAGAATTTTGAATATTATTGCTGACCTGGGGGCTGTTGCTGTGGAAAACGCGCATCTTTATGAAAAAACAGAAGAACTGGCAGTAACCGATGGTTTAACAGGTTGTTATGTTCAAAGATACATGAGGCAATTACTGGCTGAAGAAATAAAAAATATGGTAGAATTTAAAGATAAAATTTCTTTTTTAATGATTGATATTGATCATTTTAAAAAATATAACGATAGCTATGGTCATATTGCAGGGGATATTGTCTTAAAGACAACAGCTAGGATTTTCATAAAGATGGCTGGCCCCAAAGCGATTGTCGCTCGTTATGGTGGAGAGGAATTCGCCATAGGGCTTCCTGGCATCTCAAAGGAAGAAGCAGCTGAATTAGCTGAGATGTTAAGAGAGAAGGTTGAAGAACGTATATTTTATTTAAGACGCGAGAAAACTAATGTAACTATATCTACAGGTGTAGCTACCATGACGAATGCGACTAAAGATGTCAATTGCCTTATTGCGGAAGCAGATAAGGCTTTATATAAAGCAAAAAACACGGGGAGAAACAAAGTATGTATTTCATAGTTATATTTTTATTATCCCTTGTTTTTTTCTCAGAGGTCATAATGTTGTTATCTTCGAATAATCAGCTCTATATTTATAGCGGCCTGAGTATTTTGCCTCTTATCTTATCAGTTTATTTTACAAAAAGAATATTCAGTTATATTGTTTTTGCTTTATCTATAATAAGTTCGGTGATAGTCTTTGTGCTGGGGATTGAAATCTATTTAGCCCTTTTCCTGGGTTTGTGTTTTGCGGCTACATTTATTATTGCTTTGGAAAATAAGAAAAAATTCATAAAAAATAAAATAAATTTCAATAACGAAATAAAAAAAAAGAAGGAAGCCATAAGTTGCTGTAAAGAAGATAACAATAAATCTGAAGAGCATATATCTGAAGTAAGTCAGCAATCGCAGGAAATTGAAAACCTTTATGAGATTACCAAAAGAATGAGTGCTTACTTAAGATTTGAGGATATTTTCCGTATATTATGCTCTGAATTAAAGAATACATTTGAATTTGATGATTGTCGACTTATTCATATTAACCGCATTAAGGGCGAAGCGCGTCTGGAAGAAGTTTATGATATTCCTATAGAATCACGCATAAAAGATGCCAAAAGCTACGACTATAAAATAATTCAAATTATATATGAGAAAAGGTTATCTTTATCTTTACCACAGGCTCAAAAAGATGCAAAGGGATATCAGTTAATATTGCCATTAAAAATTGAAGGTCTTTTGGCTATTCCCATATATATCAATGAACGCATTAGAAGCGTTGTTATCGTTGAGAATATGGATCCTAAGAGTTTTGAAAAATTTTCGATTGTTATCGGTCAGTTTGGTTTGGAAATGAGAAAAGTCAGATTGTATGAATTAGTTGAAAAGTTAGCTATCACGGATGGTTTAACAGGTTTACTTTTAAAGCGTCATTTCCTGATCTCATTTGAAAAAGAACTGGAGCGTTTATTGACTAATAAAATTGAGATTTCAGTTTTAATGCTGGATATTGATTATTTTAAAAAGTTTAATGATCGCTTCGGGCATTTAGTTGGAGATGGAGTCTTGATTAAAATATCTGATATTATCCGTAATAATACGAGAGAAATTGATTTAGTATGCCGCTATGGCGGAGAAGAATTCTGCTTAGCTCTTCCGGAAACAAGCAAGAAAGGTGCTTATGCTGTGGCCGAAAGAATAAGAGAGCAGGTTGAAAGAGAGAATTTCATGGCTGAAGGAGAATTTACCAGGGCATCTATCAGTATTGGGGTTGCCACTTGCCCCAATGATAGCAATGAGATTTTGGACTTGATAGATAAAGCTGATCAAGCGCTTTACAAAGCGAAGGCTTCCGGCAGAAACAACACGTGCATATTTGGTCAATGAAAGACAGATGGGATAACTCATGAAAAAGAATTTTACAATCGGTATTGATTTAGGCGGCACAAACGTAAAAATAGCGCTTCTTAAAAATGTAAATCACATTGTGCAAAAAATTATACTTAAAACCGGTAAATATAAAGGAAGATCAAAACTAATCGCGGAAATAGCTAAAACAATTAAACAGCTTTTGAAAGATAACAAACTTACGAAAAATCAAATTGCCGGGGTAGGAATTGGTGTAGCGGGACTTATTGATTTTGACCGAGGTTTTATTCATAATTTAACAAATATCCAAGGCTGGAAAAATACATCTTTAAAACAGATATTGACTAAAAAAGTCGGTATTCGTACTTTTGTTGATAACGATGTTAATGTGGTTACCTTAGGTGAATTAGCGTATGGAGCTGGCATGGGATTTAAAGGGATTATATGTCTTACCTTGGGTACGGGTGTTGGCGGCGGTATTGTGCTTAACGGTTGTCTTTATCGCGGTCCAAATTTTACCGCAGGTGAAATAGGACATATTCCTATAAATATTACAGGCCCTAAATGCAACTGCGGGGGCACTGCTTGCATTGAACGCTATGTGGGTAATAAATTTATTATCCAAAGAGCTAGAGAACTTATAAAGAAAAACAAAAAATCATTAATTCTAAAATATGCTGATAACCAACACTCAAAGATAACACCTAAGATTATTTCTCAAGCTGCCAGAGCCAAGGATGAAACTGCCTTATTTATTTGGCAGGAAGTGGGCAATTACTTGGGTATCGCGTTGAGCGGTTTAGTTAACACGTTTAATCCGGAGTTAATCGTAATTGGCGGCGGTGTAGCAAGAGCAGGCAAGCCTTTGTTTGACTCCATTAAAAAGACAATTAAGCTGCGCGCCATGAAAAATCCCGCCTCTTTTGTTAAAATTGTACCTGCTTTATTGGGTGAAGAAGCTGGTATTATTGGTGCATCTGTTTTAGCTGATCTCGGGAAAAAAAGTTAATTTTACAGGTACATATTTAGGGTAGATTTAGGTTGAATCATATCTCTCTTTGTGTTATATTAAAAAAATATGTTAAAGTATTTATAGTTTTTTATATACTTTGGAGGAAAGATGAAATTATTTATAGATACGGCCAATATTGAGGAAATAAAAAGAGCCAAGAATATGGGTGTCTTAGATGGTGTAACTACAAACCCCACATTGATTTCCAGAGAAAATAGAAATTTCATTGATATACTAAATGACATCTGCAAAGAGGTTGATGTGCCCATAAGCGCGGAAGTTGTTAGTCATGATTATGAAGGTATGCTTAAAGAAGCCAGAGTCTTGAGTAAAATTCATAAAAATATTGTCATAAAAACACCACCCACAGAAGATAGTTTAAAAGTTGTAAATGTACTTGCAAATGAAGGAATAAAGAGCAATGTTACTCTTTGTTTTTCTCCGCTTCAGGCGCTTTTGGCAGCCAAGGCAAAAGCGGCATATATAAGCCCTTTTGTGGGCCGCTTGGACGATATCTCCGAAAATGGCATGGAATTAATCAGGCAGATTAAAACTATTTATGATAATTATAATTACAAGACAGAGATTATCGTTGCCAGCATACGGCATCCGCTGCATATTTTAGAGGCTGCTTTGATTGGAGCTGATATTGCGACCATTCCTTTTAAAGTAATTGAACAACTTATAAAACATCCGCTGACTGATATTGGCGTTGAAAGGTTTCTTAAGGATTGGAAAAATGTTCCTGAACCTGAAATATTCAAGAAGTAGGATAAACCAAAACTAATGTATTCTTATGATGGATGTATTTAGAAAATCTTTATATTTTAGCATAAGTGTATTAATGTTTATTTTGTTGTTTTTTGACATAGCTGCGGCTGCTATGTATGATGAGTCGCAACCTGTGGATTGCCAAGGTGACACTATTGAATATTCTGATGCCAATAAAGAAGTCAGAATCACCGGAAACGTAATAATAACTCATGTAGATACGAGAATTACAGCCCAGAAAGTTATATATTTTACTCAAAGTAAAGATATTTATGCTTCCGGAAAAGTAATTCTTTATAAAGGTGAAGAGATATATAGCGCTGATAAACTATATTATAATGTGCAGACAAGAAAAGGTACACTTATTCATGGTAATTTCAAAAGTGGCAAGATATTTGGTAGTGCTGAAACTGTAGAAAAAGTGTCCGATAAAGAATTAATTGCGCTCAAAGGATATATAACCACTTGTGATTTTAAGAAACCTCACTATAGAATAGAATCAAAGAAACTTCGCATTTATCCCAATGATAAAGTGGTAGCTAGGAATGTATTTTTCTATGTGGGCAATATTCCCATTATGTATATGCCTTATTATTCACATTCTCTAAAAGATAATAGGCCGAAAGTTCAAATTGTTCCAGGACACGATAAGGAATGGGGCAATTTCCTCTTAACTGGGTGGAGATATGATATAAACGACAACTTAAAAGGTTGGTTGCGCTTCGATTGGCGCGAGAATCTCGGTTTTGGTGAAGGAATAGATGTTGAATACAATACTAATAAATTCGGCGACGGTGAATTTAAGGGTTATTATACTCAGGAAAGAGACAGAAAAATAAAAGAAAGCCTGGCTGCTGAAAAAGACAGATATCGAGTTGCCTTAGTTCATAAATGGAATATGGATTCGTGCACAGAGGTTATGGCCGAAATTAATAAATACAGTGATTACACTTTCATTAAGGATTATTTTTATGACGAATATGTTGAAAATCCTTTGCCTACCACATACTTATCTGTAACTAGAAATAAAGCGCATTACTCATTAAGTTTTCTTTTCAGAAAATGAATTAATCATTTTAGAACTATCGTTGAAACCCTCCCGGAATTGAAATATAACATTAATAATTATAGACTAGGTTCAAGTCGTTTTTATTATACGGCCCAATATCAATTTGATAATTTTAATAAGAAGGAGGCCGTTACAGGTTTGGATCATGATTCAGTGAGATACTACGCGAATAATAAGTTAAGTTATCCCACACGATTTTTTGGTTATCTTGACTGGCTGGAGTTCGCTCCGCATGTAGGCAGGGTAGAATCATTTTATACTAAAGATAAGTCAGGTAATGATAGAGACTTTACTAAAAGTTATTGGTATTCGGGCTACAGCCTGACGACTAAGATTTTTAGGATGTTTGATGTTGAGGATACTTATTTAGGAGTTGAAGTTAATAAACTCAGGCATTTAATTTCACCTTCAGTAACTTATACCTACAGGCATGAACCGACTTCAGAGGCAAGTAAGGTTGAGCAGTTTGACGGTTTGGATGGTGTAGGTAGGGCCAAATACTATACCCTTGCCCTTGATAATAAGCTTCAGACTAAATGGTACACTGAAGGTACTTATGATAAGGAGAGAGTTGATTTGCTTATTTTTAGAAATAGCGTAAATTTTACACCTCAGATTGAAGGACATCAGTGGTCTTATATAAATAATAGGCTTGAAGTGCATCCTAAGAGATGGTTTGAAATTATATTTGATGCTAATTATGATCCTTATCGCAATGAATTTGATATCTTTAATGCTAGAACGAAAATAACTAAAAGTAAATGGGCGGTTGGTATAAGCTCCAGATATACTAAATCTACCCAGTACCATGAAGGTATTATTGATACATCTTATAGCCTGACACCTAAATGGACGTTAGGGGTTTATGAACGATATGATTTTCAGAAAAATGAGTTGGTTGAACAGGAGTATTCATTTAAAAGAGATTTGCATTGTTGGACAGCCGAACTTATCTGGAATATCAAAGAAGGCGAAACTATTTGGTTAGTATTTACACCCAAGGCTTTCCCGGATTTGCCGATAGAATGGGTAAAATCTTACCATGGGCCTAAAATAGGTTCACAATCATTGGAGGACTAAAAAATGAAAAGAATATGTGTAATAGGCTCAGGTTATGTCGGGCTTGTAACAGGTAGTTGCCTTTCTGATTTAGGTAATGAAGTTATTTGCGTTGATAATGATAAAGATAAAATAGCTACTTTAAAAGATTTAAAAATGCCAATTTATGAACCCGGACTTGAGGACATTGTAAAAAGGAACGCCAAGGCCGGACGCCTTGTTTTTACAACCGATTTAAAGCGGGCGGTTAAAGATTCAGAAATAATATATATTACCGTGGGAACGCCACCCAAAGCTAACGGTGAAGCCGATTTATCCTGCGTGGAAGATGTCTCCAGAGAAGTAGCTTTTAATATGGGTAGCTATCGGTTAATTGTTGACAAAAGTACTGTTCCGGTTCAAACCGGCCAGAGAGTAAAAGAGACTATATCCAGATGCCTCAAGAAAGATATTGAATTTGATGTAGCGTCCAATCCTGAATTTTTAAGAGAAGGTTCCGCGGTTAATGATTTTATGCACCCGGACAGGATTGTAATCGGGGTGGAGACAGAGAGAGCGGCTGATTTATTAAAAGAGGTTTATAAGCCCCTTAATTCTACTATTATTGTAACTGATATTCAAAGTGCTGAATTGATTAAACACGCCGCCAATTCGTTTCTGGCTACAAAAGTTTCTTTTGTTAATGCCTTATCTGTTATATGCGAGATGACTGGGGCTGATGTTGATAAAGTAGCCGAAGGTATGGGAATGGATAAAAGAATTGGATCGACATTCTTAAAAGCCGGTGTTGGTTTTGGAGGCTTTTGTTTTCCTAAGGACGTGGCAGCTTTTGTGAAGATAGCTGAAAAACTGGGTTATGATTTTAAGCTGCTGAAAGCTGTTCAGGAGATTAATAAAACTCAAAAAGAACGATTTATTAAGAAGATAGAAAATGCTCTCTGGAATATAAAAGGTAAAAAGATAGCTATATTAGGTTTGTCATTTAAACCCAATACAGATGATATCAGGTTCGCGCCTTCTATTGATATTATCCAGGCATTACAGAAAGATGGAGCTACGATAAATGCCTATGATCCGTATGCTATGGATAAAATGTCCAAGGTGTTTCCTAAAGTTAAATACTGCTCTAGCTCGTATGAGGCAGCTGATGGGGCTGATGCCTTGGTAATAGTTACTGAATGGAGTGAATTTAAAGAGTTAGATTTGGCTAAAATCAAAGAACTCTTAAATGATCCGATTATTGTTGATGGCCGAAATATTTATGATCCTGATGTTATGCGCAAACAAGGATTTAAATATGTATGTATTGGTAAAAAATCATAAAACAGAAAGGATGTAATCATGATAGATGGTGTAAAACTCAAACAATTAAAGGTTGTTCCGGATGAAAGAGGCCGCCTGATGGAAATATTCAGAGTTTCTGATAATAATATCCAGCCGGCTCAGGTATATATGACTACAGCCTATGAAGGGGTAGTTAAAGATAAGCATGCTTTTCATATGCATAACCTTCAGACTGATAATATGTGCTGCATTAAGGGTAAGATGAAGATAGTTATCGTTGATACCAGAGAAGACAGCCCTACAAAAGGTGAGGTAAATGAATTTGTCTTAGGTGATGAAAATTTCGGCATCGTTACTGTTCCACCCAAGGTTTTGCATGCCTTTAAAAGCCTGAAGGGCGAGTCTGTAGTTATAAATGTAATTAATCAGGAGTACAACCATCAAAATCCGGATGAAATTAGAGTGGATAATAAATATTACGATTGGGATAAAGAGGAAAAATTATGAGTAAAGATAAAGTAAAAGGCATTATCCTTGCCGGCGGCCTCGGAACCAGGCTGCATCCTCTAACTAAGATAACCAACAAGCACCTCCTTGCTATATATAATAAACCTATGATTTTTTATCCCCTGGAGGCTCTAGTTAATGCCGGCATAGATGATATCATGATCGTTACCGGAGGAAATAATGCCGGCGACTTCCTGCG
>CBDUVS010000032.1:0-10538 GCA_965370735.1 uncultured bacterium
CAATGAAGCATACCACCGCGGTGGTGATGTGGGGTACACGCTACTATATATAAAAACTATTTGACAATGAAAGCTTTTTTTTGTTATAATTTTTAAAAGCGGATAAAGGTGGGTAAAACATGAAAAAAATATTTAGGATTATTAGAGATATTTATTATAATCTGGCAGGTTTCTTTTCAAACGATATCGGTATAGATTTAGGTACGGCAAATACTCTGGTGTATGTTAAGAACCATGGTATTGTTTTATGTGAACCATCTGTAGTCACTATTCAGAAAGGTACGTCAAAAGTTTTAGCGGTGGGTGAAGAAGCCAAGAGAATGCTGGGAAGAACTCCCGGAAGCATTGTTCCTATTAAGCCGATGAAGGATGGTGTTATTGCTGACTTTGAGATATCAGAGAGTATGTTACGTTATTTTATAAGAAAAGCCCATAAAAGCAGGACATTTATCAGGCCATGTATAGTTGTCGCTATTCCATCGGGTATTACTGAAGTTGAGAAACGAGCTGTTAAAGATTCCGCTGAACACGCGGGTGCCAGGCAGGTTTATTTAGTTGAGCAGCCACTAGCGGCCGCCATAGGTACGGGACTACCCATTCAAGATCCAACCGGTAATATGATTGTAGATATAGGTGGAGGCACAACTGAAATAGCTATTATCTCATTAGGCGGAATAGTTTGCGCTAAATCATTAAGGATAGGCGGTAATGAAATGGATGATTCCATTATTAGTCATTTGAAAAAAGTCTACAACCTTATGATTGGGGAAAGAACCGCGGAAGAAATTAAGATTAGAATTGGTTCAGCTTACCCTTTAGAAGAGGAGTTGAGTATGGAAGTAAAGGGGCGTGATTTAGTCGCCGGGCTTCCTAAGACTCTGACAATAACTTCCGAAGAAGTTAGAGAGGCGCTTTCGGAGCCTATAGCTCTTATTGTAGAAGCTGTCAGGCAAACGCTTGAAAGAACGCCGCCCGAGTTATCAGCTGATTTAGTTGATAGAGGTCTTATTTTAGCTGGTGGCGGCGCTTTGTTGCGTAATTTGGATAAACTGCTTGCCGAAGAAACCGGTTTGCCGGTAACTGTGGCTGATGACCCGCTTACAGCAGTGTGTTTAGGAACCGGTAAAATGCTGGATGAGATAAAATATCTAAAAAAAATTGCCGAGCTTAATAGATACGAAACATAGGATAGTGGGATGTGACAGCGCGAAATCATAACTGGCTAGTAATAATATTATTTTTTGTAATAATTTCTATTATTTTCCTTCCGGATACTATATCTTCAAGAATTAAACTACCTATAATTTATTTTTCTCGGTTTCCGCTTTATGTATCTGATGTTTCCTCAAACGATATGATAGGCCTTCTTCAATACAAGAGGCTTCTAAATGAAAATAGAGATCTTAAAGATAAATTGACTAAAATTCATTATGAGGTCAAATCTTCTGATGAACTTCGGCTTGAAAATCAAAGGCTAAAGGATTTACTGGAATATAAGAAAAGTTTATCTTTTAATACTATCGCTTGTCATGTTATCGGCAGGGATCCCTCTAATTGGAGAAATACATTGTTGCTTAATAAGGGTTCAAAAGTAGGAATCAAAGATGCTGTGGGTGTAATTTATTTTGGAGGTTTGGCCGGTAAGGTTATTAATGTGTATTCGGATTATTCGAGAGTTATGTTGATTACCGATCCGGCAAGTAGAGTTGCCGTTAAGGTGCGGAGAACCAGAGATGAGGTTATTTTAGAAGGGCTTTATGACGGTTTGTGCAGACTGAAATATCTGCCTCTTGATAGTAAAGTTATTATCGGTGATTGTGTTATAACCTCCGCAAGCAGCTCCGTCTATCCCGGGGGCATATATGTAGGTGAAATTGTAAGTATTGATTATGATCCTTCTTATACTTACAAAACAGCTATAGTCAGGCCCGAATATAGCTTAATCAACTTAGAAGATGTCCTATGTTTAAAAAAACGGCAATAATTACTATTATTTTAACTATAGGCAGCATACTAGCTCAAATAAGCTTCTTAAGTTATTTTGCTATTTTTGGTATAAAACCGGATCTCGTACTTGCTTTAGTCGTATTTTTCAGCCTTTTTTCTGATAGCAGAACAGCCTTTCTTATTTCACTTTTTTCAGGTGTGGTTTGTGATGTTTTTTCCGGCGGGCCTTTTGGGCTCAATATTTTTGTTTTCTTCTGTATCTTTCTGGTGATTCAGGTTAATAAAAAAGTTATTGATACTCAAAATAAGTGGACACTTTTTTTAGTTAGTTTTGGGATGTTCATTTTATCTTATATTATTTATTATCTTATCGCGAGAATTAATCTAGAGCTTCCCGGATTCTATTTAACACTTAAAACTCTTATTATTCCGGCAGCGCTTTACTCGCTTATACCTTTTTATATACTATATTTTGTTGTCGGTAAACCACTGAAGATGACATAAATTATGAAAATAAGAAATTTAAAAATCGTCCTTTCTTTTTTATTTCTGATAGTTGTTATTGGTTTATTTAAATTGCAAGTAATTAATTATGGGTATTATTGTAGTTTAAGTAAAGAGAATCGCATCAGAATAAATCCGATAATAGCTCCCAGAGGAAATATATATGATAGAGAAGGTAATGTTTTAGCTAAAAGCCGACTTTCATTTAACTTAGCTGTCATTCCTCAGGAAGCGAAGAAAAACGAAAGCCTTTTAGCCGACCTTTCATCCGTTGTGGAAATAAGCGAAAAAAGATTGCGGAGAAATTTAAAACGAAACACTATTAATTATTTTGTCCCGGCAGTCATCGCCGAAGATATTCCCCGCGAACAGGCATTATATATTGAAGAGAATAATCTGAACTATAATGGAGCTATTATTCAAACAGCTCCCGTCAGAGAGTATTTATATGAAGAATCTTTGGCGCATATATTGGGATATGTGAGTAAGCTAAATGCCCGGGAATATAAAAAACTTAAGTATTATGGATATAAAGCCGTTGATTTAGTTGGTAGAACCGGTATAGAAAAAAGTTATAATAGTTATCTCAAAGGTGAAGATGGCGGCTTTCAGGTAGAGGTGGATAATCGTGGGCGCCATTTGAGGTTAATTGGATATAAGAAACCTCAAAAGGGTAAAGATATATATTTATCAATAGACGCGGGTTTGCAGAATTATATATATTCGCTTATCAAAAAGAAAAAAGGAGCTGTTTGTATCTGGAATCCCAATAATGGTAAGGTGCTTGCTATGGTAAGTGTGCCAAGTTATAATCCCAATATATTCATAAATCCTAATGATAAAAAAAATAAAGAAATTAGAAGTATTTTTAACATTCCACCTGAAAATAGCCCGCTGCTTAACCGCAACATACAAGCTATTTATCCGTCGGGTTCAGTTTTTAAGATTGTCACTGTTATGTGTGGACTTGAGACTCAAGCGATAAATAAGCAGAGTGAGTTTAATTGCCCGGGCTACATCAGACTTGGGAAAAGTGTGTTTAAGTGCTGGTATGGAAAAGGCCATGAAAATCAGAATGTTGTATTAGCGTTAAAGAACTCGTGCAATGTTTTTTGTTACAGGGTGGGCCTCAAAGTCGGAATTGACAATTTAAGTGATTATGCCCGGAAGTTTGGTTACGGTGAATGTACCGGTATTGATTTACCTTGTGAACAAGCGGGCTTAGTTCCTGATCGTCATTGGAAGCAGAAGGTTTGTAATGACCGTTGGTACGATGGGGATACTGTTTGCCTATCTATCGGTCAAGGTTACTTACAAGTTACACCATTGCAAATATTAAGAATGGCTTCCGTTATTGCTAATGGCGGGTATCTTGTAACTCCCGGTTTAGTGGATAGGATTGAAGATGTAAATATAGGAGTAGGTAAAATTGAATCGTGCAATTTTAAAATAGAAAATTTAGATACAATAGGCGAAGGTATGGATTTAGTGGTTTCTGAAACCGGTACAGGTAAAAGAGCTCAAGTCGAAGGCATTAACATTGCCGGTAAAACAGCGACTATCCAAAATCCACACGGGAAGACTCATGCCGGCTTTGTATGTTTTTTCCCATATGACGCTCCTATGCATGCCATTGTTGTTTTTATTGAGCATGGCGGAAGCGGGGGGTATGAGGCGGTTGGTATTGCTCAAAAGATAATTACTTATATGAAAGAAGAGGATATTATTTAGAGAATGATGAACTTCAAGGACAAGAATCTAAGTTTGCCGCTTACTTATTTTTTAATAGTTATTGTTGGTTTTTTAGCTTTATATAGCGCTTCGTTTAGTAAGGGAGAAATCAATAACGCCGAATATATTAACCATCAGCTTGTTTGGATAGTTCTCAGCCTGGCCGCGATATTGTTTGTACTCATTATCGGCCATAGGAGATTGTTAGATTTTTCCTATGTGCTTTATGTCGTTGGAATCCTTTTGCTGATTTACGTTATAGTTATAGCGCAACCAAGATTGGGCGCGGTTAGGTGGGTGAGTTTTATTGGTATCAATATACAACCGTCTGAATTAATGAAGTTGATATTTATATTGACCCTGGCCCGTTTTTTATCGTCATATAAGTATCAGGAAAACGGTATCAAATGTGTAATTATTGCTTTGATATTAACCGGCCTGCCTGTTTTATTGATTGTGATACAGCCCGATTTAGGTACAGCTTTAGTATTTATACCTGTAGCTTTTTCTATGCTTTATGTCTGGGGTTTTAGATTACGTTATATTATTCTGATGTTTATTTCAACCATAGCGGCATCACCTTTACTTTGGTTTCTATTGAAAGATTATCAAAAATCGAGGCTCATGGTTTTTGTGAATCCCAATGTCGATCCTTTGGGATCAGGTTATACGATAATCCAATCTAAAATTGCCATTGGTTCAGGGGGTTTTTTGGGTAAAGGTTGGTTGAGCGGAACTCAAAGCCAACTTAATTTTTTGCCGGAACATCACACAGATTTTATATTTTCCGGCATTGGTGAAGAGTGGGGGTTTTTAGGTGCTTTGCTAATCATATCTCTTTTTTATTTTTTAATAATTCAAGGGTTAGATTTAGCTATGCGCGCGTCGAGTATGTCAAAGAAATTGCTCGCTACGGGCATATGTGTCTTAATAGCTATGCAAGTTATCATTAATATTTGTATGTGTATTGGTTTGATGCCTGTAGTAGGGCTGCCTTTGCCTTATATCAGTTATGGCGGTTCTGCCATGATTGTTTTTTCAGTGCTGATAGGCATTCTTTTTAATATCAAGTTTGAAGCAAAATAGTTGGCTTTCTTGACTCTTAATACTTTATATTGTATACTCTAAATACATATTAACCATTTGACCTGTATAGTGTTACCTTTTTTCCTAAAGGGAGGAATTTAAAATGCGTAATATATTTAAGAGCTTATCTTTTATGCCTAAGGGTTTAAGATATAAACTTATTCTTGCCTTTAGTCTCATGTCTATCGTGCCGCTGTTGATCTGCGGCGTAATTATCAGTGTGCATGTTTACAGCAATGATTTTTTTATTATGGGAGATATATCTCTAATTCTCTTAATAACCATAATTATAACAGTTCTGGGTTTATATATAGCTAAAGGCATTGTTGAACCTATTATCGCTATGGCGGAAAAGGTTAAGCTCTACAATAATGGTAGCGGGTTTCAGGAGATTCCCGTTAATGGGGAGGACGAGATAGGTGACCTGAGTTGTTCAATTAACAAGATGGCTTCTAAGCTTACGAAAAATGTTGATACTTTAAAGGGTTATGAAGAAAGAATTCGCGGGATTAATCTTGAAATAAATAAAAAAATGACAGCTCTTTCAACGCTTTTTCAAGTTAGCAGTATTATGTCAAGCGCCAAGGATTTGAACATTATACTTCAGACGGTCATTGAGCGCTTGCCGGATGTTATGGATTGCGAGAAGAGTTTTTTAGTTATTTTTGATGAATTTAATGAAACGGTCAGGATTAAAGCGACCAGTAATTTAAAACCTGAAGAAATAGAGCTCCTCGAGAAAGATTTTTCGGAAGGAGTTTTATCAAGGATATCTAAGCAGCGGGAAATTCTCACATTGGATGTCCAACATAAAATGACTAATATTACCAAGGTGTTGTCGAATAAATTGGCGCTAAAGAATATTATCGTAATTCCTGTTATTTTGCATGGCGAGGTTCAATGCGCGTTAATACTGGGAAATCATAAAGAGAGTTTTTCGTTTAGCGATGACGATATTGATTTAATGGGGGTATTTAGTAAACAGATTTCCATCGCTTTAGAAAATAATTGGCTAATGAAGAAGACAGAAGAATTATCCGTTAAAGATGAGCTTACAGGGCTCTTTAATGTAAAATTTATTAAGGAGAGATTGGGTGAAGAAATCCAGAGATCAATAACATACCAGAGGCCATGTTCGTTTATATTGTTTGATGTGAATAATTTTGATTTATATGAAGACAAATTTGGAAAGTCGGCCACTGAGGATATTCTTAAAAGGGTTGCTTCAATATTGAAGACTAACGTTGATCAAATTGATAAGGTAGCCCGTTTTGATCACAGTCAATTCGCGATGATATTACCTGAAAGGAATAAGCGCGAGGCTCATCTCGTAGCGGATAAAGTCAGGCAGATGATCGATAAATTTGAATTTTCCAACCAAGGGGAAATACCCGATAAAAAAATTACCGTTAGCGGCGCGGTAACATCTAACCCAATTGATGGTATGAGTTCAGAGGAGTTAATAAGTAAAGCTAAAATGCTATTAAGTAAAAGCCGGACGGAAGAAGGCAACAAGATATATGCCTAAAGAATTCATCTTTTTTTGAAGGAGGTTTAAAATTGACAAAGTTAACTGATTTAAAAGAAATTTTGAATTCACTCGTAAAAAAAGACGCTTCAGATTTACATCTTTCCGCGGGTTCAGTGCCTCACATAAGAATCGACGAAAAGCTTGTTCCCTGCGAATATGATCAGCTTTCAAATGAAGATATTAAATCTTTAGTTTATGCTATATTAAGTGAAGATCAAAAAAACACGCTGGAAAAAGATTTAGAACTCGACATGTCTTTTGGTTTGGGAGACATGGCGCGTTTTAGAGTGAATATGTTTTACCAAAAAGGTAATATAGGTGTGGCTATTAGAGCATTGCCGGTTCATATCAGGTCTTTTGAAGAGTGCGGATTACCGGTTAATGTCCTGGTTGATTTGTGCAAGAAGAATAAAGGATTAGTATTAGTGACCGGAGCTACCGGTAGCGGAAAATCAACTACACTGGCTTCAATGGTAGAGTTTATTAATAACGACAGGCCTGTTCATATTGTAACTATAGAAGACCCCATTGAATATGTTTATAAAGGCAAGAAAGCGGTTATTGATCAGCGCGAAGTTGGCCATGATACGCATTCCTTTTCAGAAGCTCTTAAGCATGTCCTTAGACAAGACCCTGATGTAATTTTAATTGGTGAAATGAGAGATTTAGTGAGCATTGAATTGGCTTTAAGCGCGGCTGAAACAGGACATCTTGTTTTGGCTACACTTCACACATCGGATTGCGCTCAAACAATAAACAGGATTATAGATGTATTTCCTCAACACCAACAAGAGCAGGTGAGGGTGCAGTTATCTTTTGTTTTAAATGCTATCTTAGCTCAACAACTGATTCCCAAAAGAGATAGTACCGGCAGAGTACTGGCCCTGGAGGTTTTAAGATTAACACCTGCTGTCAGAAGTTTAATTAGAGAGCGCAAAGTTCATCAGATATATTCGGTTATACAAACCTCTCAAAAAGAGGGCATGAGGACAATGAATCAAAGCTTGTATGAATTATATCAAACTCAGAACATAAGCTATGAAGAGGCGATTGCCAGAACAAGTGAAGTTGACGATTTAAAAAGAATGCTGAAATCAGGAGTTTAATATTATACATGCCGGAAGAGCGTCGAGAACAAAATCAGCCCCAGATAACGCAGGACGTGCTCGCAGCTCAAGAGCTAATATATAAAGATGATTTATCTAAATTACACAACCGCCGATACCTGCGCAAATGTTTGCCGGAAATTATCCGGCAAGCCGCGAAAAATGATTATCCTTTATCTTTATTTATGATTGATATTGATAAATTTAAGGATGTTAATGATATTTACGGGCATCAAAGAGGAGATAAGGTGTTGGTGGAAGTGTCCAATCTATTAAGAGAAAGTTTTAGAGAGTCAGATGAAATTATCAGGTACGCGGGCGATGAATTTGTGGTCATACTCCCCATAACCGAGGAGAATGATTCTCTAAAGGTTGCCAAGGGATTAATTGGGAAAGTCTCGCAATATTCTTTCGTTGGTGATGGCGGTCAGCCGGATATAAATCTTACGCTTAGTTTAGGTATAGCTGTTTTTCCGCGTGACGCCCAAGATGCTGAAAAATTGATATATAGAGCCGATGAAGCTTTATATTTATCTAAGAGAAGCGGGCGTAATCAGATTTCTGTTTTTGCCGATGTGCCTGAAGACATTTTAAATAAGAATAAAATTTTAGAAATTTTTCCTTGTAAGAGGATTATTGCCAGATCAGTTGAGTTGCCTAAAATAAAGCGGGCCCTGGATGTATGTTTTAATGAGAATATCTCAAAGGTGGTTCTTTTATCGGCTGAATCCGGTTTAGGCAAGACGCGATTGCAGTTAGAGATGAGAAAATATGCCTTTAAAAAAGAAAGCTTATGTTTCACGGCGAGATGTACGGAGGCTATCTCTAACCAACCATATCAGGTTTTATCGGCTAATATTGTAAGATTTTTAAAGTTTCTTAAAGATGATGCCAAAGTTATTCTGAACACCTTGGCAGACGAAGAGATAGCGCAACTTTTTGATTTAGAACCGGCTTTGGCGGAATATACCTCGAAAAAAGTTGATGTTAATAAGGTCGATGAAAAGAACGCCAGATTTAATTTATTCAACGGTTTAGTAAATTTGTTAAGTAAAATATCGGATATTAAACAATTCCTTATAAGCTTCGATAATTTTCAGTGGGTAGACATGGCCACGATTTCTTTGATAAATTATATGTTAGTTAATCGTAAAGATAAAAGAATTGCTTTTGTGGGCGCGTTAAGGCCTTCTGAATTACAAAGAAGAACAGAACATGCGCCTGAGTTAAAAGAGCAATTTAATAAACTGCAAAGCAATAAGAACACTATTTGTATTGAATTGAAGCCATTTAGCGCGGAGGAAGTTCAATCTATGATAACGGTGATTTTTGAGGGAATGCGATTTAGCTCCGAGCTTCTTCAAAAATTTTGCGCTAAGACGGAAGGTAATCCTTATTTCATTGAAGTGTCATTAAAACGCCTTGTTGAAAAAGGTGTGATATTTTTTAAAGACGGTTCCTGGCGGCATCAAGAGGTTAAGGAAGAAGATATCTCTTCAGGCATTAAGCAAATACTTGAACAAAAAGTAAAGAATATGGATGAAGAGGCTAGGCAGTTTTTGTCTAATGCCTCTATTTTAGGGCAAGAGTTCACATTAAAACCACTGCAAAAGATGATGGGCAAAAATTCCGGTTATATTGAAGAGATGATTGATAGGGCTGTTGATGAAAGGCTTATAGAGTCAAGAGAATTTGAGGGACGGATTATATACTCATTTAGGAATAAGTTGCTCTGGGAAGTTATTTATAATCAGGTTAAGGAAGGAGAACGTGATAAGCTTCATGGGAAATTTGCTCAAATAGCCGAAGAGACAAGTTTAGCTAATCCACAGGCTATAGCCGGTCTCTTAGCTTATCATTTTAAGAAAGCAAAAAATGATGCTAAGGCGATTAATTACTCTAAGATAGCTCAAGCTAAGGCTGATAAGAGTTTTAGTCCGATTGAAGCTAATCAATATTTACAGCAAGTATTATCAAGGGAACTGGCTGATTTAAAAGATGAGGAAGAGGAGGAGTTAACGCTTGCGGTTGAACCTTTAAAGAAGGAAGATTTTGGTGTTGTCTCGCAGTTAATTGTGTCCTTAAAAACAGGGATTGTTAACTTTAGTCTTTATCCGGTTGGGAGTAAAGTAAGATCTGATTCGATTGATGAGTTTTATAACTTACTTGCGCAGCTGTTTAATGAATATGGCACTATTACATTTTCAGAAGTTGAAAGTATCCTCTTAGTTAATGGTAAAGAGTTAAAAAGCCGGGAAATAAAGACGGCAATTGCTGATAGTTTAGGAAAGCTGTTTAAAGAATACAGAGTTCAATCACTTTCTTTTGAGAGGGGCGTAGCCCCCAGAGAGCTGAATATGCTGTTTTCATTATTGGCTAAGAAAACTTCAGAAATTGAAGATTTGGGAGGTTTACCAAAGGTATTTAAGGCCAAGGGTGTAAATAAAATTAAGGTTAATATGGTTTATTATGAAAAAACGTTTAAAAGACGGCTTGACAAAACACAGGACAAAAAAAGAAAAATTAATGAGGTTATGTTGATTAAATATATGCTAGGCGAGCCCCAAGCGGATGTTGGGCCTCAAGTTTCTATGTTAGATTTATTTAATCAAGACCCTGATTATTTAGCTAAG
>CBDUVS010000033.1:0-10474 GCA_965370735.1 uncultured bacterium
CCCTGACTTTATCTTCATAAAATTTTATCTTTCCGCTGATTTTCTATTGTTTTGTTAATGTAAAAGGTGCCCGCTTTTTTCTCAGAAAAAGAATCTGCAGAATATATGGAAAATTCGCGCAACACAACATTTAGCTATATAAAATAGAACCACCCTTATTGCTGCTGAATCAAGACGGTCCACCTTCTTGATTAAGTTTTGAAGGCTATTCTACATAACAGGTTAATCTCTTAGCGCGGGCTTAATGCCTTTCAAATATCGATAGTAATCACTATCAGTTGTCAAGATTATAGTAGTTTTTTCATCAATCGTCTTTCGGTATGTCTCTAACGTCTTTAAGAAGGAGTAAAAATAAGAGTCTTTATTATACGCGTCAGCATAAATCCTGGTTGTCTCGGCGTCCGCCTTTCCTCTGATGCCCTGAGCTTTGCGGTAAGCCTCGGATGTAATCTGTTTTAATTCTTTACCCATCTGGCCTTCAATCTCAGCCTGCTTTCCTTGACCCTCAGAGCGATATTGCTCGGCGGCCCGCTTTCTCTCGGTAATCATCCGCTCATAAACCTTTTTTCTTACCGCTTCCACATAATTGATGCGCTTGATGCGTACATCTACCAATTCGATACCATATTGAGGAGCGAGAATTTTAGCCCTTTCCAGAATTATCCCCTCCAGAGCCTGGCGTCCTACATTAATCTTCTCCAACGCCTCTTCAGTAACTACAACGGCCTCCTTATCTTTCTCTTTAGTTTCAAGAATGCGATTGGTATTCCTTATCGCCTCAACCAGGAGATGATTGGTAACGGCATCACGCGTGGCGGAATTGATAATATCATCAAGCCTGGCGTGGGCGCTGGTTTCTGCCCCCACCGATTGCAAGAACTTTAAAGCGTCACTAATTCGCCAACGGGCGGTAATATCAATCCAGATATACCTTTTATCTCTTGTGGGAATTTGATTGGGGTCGCCATCCCAATCCAGAAGCCTTTTCTCAAAATACTGGGCTTGCTGTATGAGCGGCTTTTTGAAATGCAGCCCGGCAGCGGTAATCGGCTTCCCTACAGGCTTGCCAAACTGGGTAATTATCGCCTGTTGGGTCTCACTAACTACATACACCGCGCCACTTAAAAATAGAAGTATTACCAAAATTACTAAAATCCCTGATACTCTTAAAATCAGTTTCATTATTGGTTCCCTCCTGTCTGTCCAAGATTCAATAATGGCAGAATCGAAGTCTGCTCGGAATCGACGATATATTTCTCTTTTGCCCTTGGCAAAACTTCCATCATTGTTTCCAGATATAGCCTCTTCTGAGTTATTTCGGGTGCCTTTTTATATTCTGCCCATGTATCTAAGAATCTCTCGGCCTCGCCCTTAGCCCTGTTTACCTTATCCAATCGATATCCTTCGGCCTGGCGAATGGTTTTTTCCGCCTCACCTCGGGCGCGGGGAATAACCTTATTATAAGCCTCCCAGGCCTGATTAATCATCCGCTCTTTTTCCTGCTTAGCTTCGTTTACCTCATTGAAAGCCGGTTTTACCTCATCGGGAGGATTTACATCCTGAAGTTTAACGGTAATGATCTGAATCCCTGTATTGTAATTATCAAGTATCTTTTGCATCTCAATCTGCGCGAGGTCGTTTAGCTCTTCTCTGCTTATAGTAAGCACCTCATCTACACGATAATCACCCACCAGCCGGCGCATAACCACCTCAGAGATATCTCGCACATTATCCACCGGGTCTCTCGTTTCAAAAAGAAGTTTAATCGCGTCTTTCACCTTAAACTGTACAATCCAGCGTACATCCAGAATATTGAGGTCTCCGGTAAGCATTAAAGATTCATCAAGATATGAGCGGGAAGAGTATTGTGTCTTTATCCCGGCGCGTAAAGTTCTCATTCCAAATTCTTCCTTAAATACTCTCTGTATCTTAACCGGGGTTAGCTTGTCAATCCCAAAGGGAAGTTTTATATGCAGGCCGGGTGTAGTAGTATGAACATATCGGCCAAATCTTTGTATCACGCCCACCTCATCCGGGCCGATAGAATAAATTGAACCCCCAATTAAAATCAACAGGGCAACGGCGGCGATTGCCAGCGGGAAAAATTTTCCAACATCGCCAACTTTCTTCCTGCCCATCTCAATAATATCATCCGGTCCGCGAACATCTTTCCATTCCATATCAACATCTCCTTAATGAGCACATAATTTATGACATCCGAAGGATGACATAAATTATTTGTGCGAATTAACTCCGAAGCTTAAAGGTAAATTATTAAAAAGAATTTACCTTTGTTTAAGCGAGGAGTCTATTAACTTCCTTTTAATGAGGGCATCAGTTATGGAACAAAGTGAACATAACTGATAAGCCCGAATTAATTCCGCCGAGAGTCACAAAATTGTTGTCCTCTGGGATTTCAGACTGTGAAATTCCGAGGACTTAGTCCCGGGAATTCTCCGAATTCCACGGGGAAAGAATTTTGTGATATCTTTCAAGACGGAACCTTCCATTAACTGCATTATTTACACCAACTTCGTTGTTGTAACTGATAGCCCGAATTAATCCCCCCTGCGTGTTTTCAAAAGAAAACAAGGGGGGATATTGTTATCTTTATTTATACCAGAAATCATCCCAAAAAGCAACTAAATTACACTTGCCGCCTGCGAGGCGGAACATAACTCTTTTCCTCGTCGGTGTTATTGCTTCCTGCCTGCCGAAGTCTCGGCGTAGGTAGGAACTGCCTTGGAAAATCACTGCTTTTTATCTCTTACCCTACTTCTTTTTTGCCTTTTTATCATTTTTTGATTTCTTCTGTTTACTAGCCTTGTCCTTATCCTTCTGCCCCTTGTCTCCCATTATACTCCCCCTTTTTTATAAATAGTGTTATTTTTCTTATTTTTTCTTCGCTCTTTTCTCAAGCCGTTTTTCTTTCGGTGTTTTTCCTGCCTTCTTCTTCACATTTTTTTTAGCATCACGACTTTTAGCCATAGACTTCCCCCTTTTTCTTTATTTTACACCAAACAAAAACCCCTCGCAACATTTTTTATTGCAAGAGTTTAAAATTGTGGTTCCCTATATTCGACAAGTTTCGCAACTGGGGTCAAAGGAGAGTTAAGCGGAGCCTCGATTGTTTTTCTCATTTAAATCAACCAATATCCCTTGTCAATTGCTTTATGTTCGAGGCCAGGCCTTGAACATAATAGAGGCATATATACTACAAAATATCTGATTTAGACAATTCCTCCAGATATTCCCATCTCGCAAAGGCATCTTTAATTTCAACATCCAGGGACTTTAACCTGACCTTAGCCTGAGCGATCTTTTTTGGATCTTTTTTGTAAAAAGCGCCGTCTGCTAAAAGTCCGTGAATCTCTTTCTGCTCTGATTCGAGTTTTTCAAGTTTATTCGGGAGAGATTCCAATTCATGTCGTTCTTTAAAGGACAGCTTTTTTTTAACAACCTGTTTATTTGGCGTTGGAACTTCTTTGTCGGCCATTATCCTTGGTTTTTTCTGCGCACTACCCGCCTTGCTCTGAGTTAACCAATCATCGTATCCGCCGGGATATTCTTTGATGAGCCCGTTACCTTCAAGCGCCATCGTAGAAGTTACCACATTATTAAGAAATGTCCGGTCATGGCTGACCAAAAGCAATGTCCCTGAATACTTGAGCAGTAACTCTTCTAAAAGCTCCATGGTCTCAATGTCGAGGTCATTGGTCGGCTCATCCATAACTAATAAATTAAATGGCTTACTGAAAAGCCTGGCGAGGAAAAGACGGTTACGCTCGCCTCCGGAAAGAACTTTAACCGGTGAACGAGCCCGATCTGGAGAAAAAAGGAAATTTTGGAGATAGCCGATTATGTTCTTAGGTTTACCGTTAATCATAAGCGTCTCCCCAGCGCTGCACACATTTTTTATTACAGTTTTGTCTTCATCTAATTGCTCGCGAAGTTGGTCATAATATGCAACCTCAATATTGGTACCTAAAATCACCTTGCCTGCTTGGGGATGAATTTCTCCCACTCCCATAAGAATTCGCAATAATGTTGTTTTACCGCAGCCATTAGGCCCGATAACCCCGATTTTGTCGCCACGCATAATCTGGGTTGAAAAATCATGGATTAAACAATTATCCTCATAACTAAAATTTACATTAACCGCCTTGATGACACGGTGGCCTGAAAACTCACTCTTCAACGCGTTGAAATGAACCTGCCCGATCGCCTTACGCTGAGCCTTCTTTTCTTCACGCAAACGCTCCAACGCTTTAACCCTGCCTTCATCGCGGCAGCGGCGGGCCTTGACTCCCTGCCTAATCCAAACTTCCTCTTGGGCTAATTTTTTATCAAAATTATCCTGATGCACCAGCTCTGTATCCAATGCCATTTGCTTGCGCTGAAGAAAAGTCTTATAATCACATACCCAGTTAAATAGTTTTCCGCGATCAAGCTCGATAATCCTCTTGGCTAAATTCGTCATAAACCTCCGGTCATGGGTGACAAAAAAGACAGTTTCCGCATACGAAACGAGAAAATTTTCCAGCCAGCCAATTGACTCAATATCCAGATGATTAGTCGGCTCATCCAAAAGCAGGACATCCGGTTTTAAAATTAGGGCCTTAGCCAAAAGAACGCGGCGCTTCTGCCCTCCGGATAAAGATTCAAATTCGCTTTCCGGATCAAGCTTCATCTTGGTAATAATATATTCTACCTGATTGCTGAGATCCCATCCGCCGGTACGATCCATCTCTGAATGCAGTATGTCAAGCCGGCGCATCAATTCGGGTGTATGTTCATTATGGAGACAATGGGTGAGATGATGATAATCAGCTAAAAGAGTCGCACTCTGCCCTAATCCGGAGAGAACAATATCAAAAACATTTCCTGTAATATCAGCATGTACCTCCTGAGGCAAATATGCTGCCTTAAAACCTTTTTGATAAATAACCTTACCTTTATCAGGTGATAATTCACCGGCAATAACCCTTAGCAAGGTAGTTTTCCCCGTGCCGTTACGGCCAAGAAGAGCTACCTTTTCTCCGCGTTCTAATTGTAAACTCAACCGGTCAAAAAGAAGCGGCCCACCGAATGCAAGTGAAATTTCCTGTAAACTAATTAACGCCATATTTTGTTTTAAAACCTCTTTACCTCCGCCATAAAGACGTCGGCCTTTATTTTTACTCTACTCTTTCCAGAGATATCCTTTTTAAATCTACATCAATGCCCAAAACTGTTACTTTAACCGTATCTCCTACAGATACAATTTCATTGGGATCCCTTGTAAACCGGCTGCTAAGCTTAGAAATATGAATCAACCCGTCCTGATGCACTCCGATATCCACAAAAGCGCCAAAATTAGTTACATTTGTCACTTTTCCAACAAGACTCATCCCCTGTGTGAGATCTGTAATCTTGTTTATTTGCGCAGAAAATTCAATACTTTCAAATTCCTTACGCGGATCAAGGCCCGGCTTTCTTAGTTCTTTTAGAATATCCGTTAGCGTAGGAGCCCCGAATTTTTCCGTAATATATTGAGTTATGTCTATGTTATTTATAACCGCTTCATTACCAATAATATCCTTTAAGGCAATGCTCTTATCCTTTGCCATCTTCTCTACAATATGATAAGCCTCCGGATGAATAGCAGAATTATCCAATGGATATTCACTTTCGCGTATCCGCAGAAAACCCGCGCACTGCTCAAACACCCGAGGGCTAAGACGAGCTATTTTTTTAAGCTCACTACGGGTTTTAAAAGCACAGTTTTCACTCCTGTATTTTATAATATTTTCGGCAACTGTTTTATTAATTCCCGATACATAAGAAAGAAGTTCGCGGGAAGCGGTATTAAGCTCAACCCCTACATAATTAACACAGGATTCAACTACAAGCTCCAGCGATTTTTTTAATTCCTTTTGATTGACATCATGCTGGTACTGCCCCACACCTATGGCCTTGGGGTCAATCTTTACCAGCTCCGCCAATGGATCTTGCAATCTTCTGGCAATACTTATCGCACCTCTGACCGTTACATCAAGATCGGGAAATTCACTGCGCGCCGCCTCTGATGCCGAATAAACCGAAGCCCCGGCTTCATTCACCACCACAGATTTGACGCTTAGTTTATGTCTTTTTAAAATATCCCGCGCAAAAATATCTGTCTCTTTTGATGCCGTACCGTTTCCAATCGACATAAGCTCTGCTTCATATTTCTTAATGAAGGTCAGCAAAATCTCTTCCGCCTCCATCTTTCTCTTTGTCTCATGCGGATATATGGGTTTATATTCCTTAAAATTGCCTTGAGAATCAATAACTGCCACCTTACATCCGGTCCTAAATCCCGGGTCAACTCCGATTATCGGCATGCCTCCGGCCGGAGGTGAAAGCAAAAGATTCTTTAGGTTAGTTTCAAATACCTTTATAGCCTCCTGATCAGCATCCACCATCTTAAGCAAAAAAACTTCCACTTCTATTGAAACCGCCAACAACCTTTTATAGCTGTCTCTAAGCGTTTTTTTTAGTTCCTCTTTAAATAAAAAAGAATCATTTTTGATAACTGCGGACTCCATAAAATCCAGAATCTGTTCTTCATCAACCGCAATGCTCCAGCGCAGCACTTCTTCATTAGCCCCTCTTCTAATTGCCAGCATCCTATGCGGCGGCGTCTTCATCAAATTCTGGGCAAATACATAATAATTCTCAAACTTGGACTTCTTATCCTTCCATTCTTTCCTCGGCTTTACAATTATTTCGCCTTTTTCCCGGAAAAACTTTCTTATCCACCCTCTAATATTTTCAGCGTCTGCAATACATTCCGCGATTATATCCAGAGCCCCCTTTAAAGCCTCCTCATAACTGCTCAACCCTTTTTCAGGATTAACATATTTCAAGACGATATCTTCTTTTGAGGCAGTTATATCTTTCTGGGTAAATATAATATCCGCTAAAGGCTCCAGGCCTTTTTCTCTGGCAACCGTTGCTCTGGTTGTTCTTTTTGGTTTATATGGAAGATAGAGATCTTCCAGCCTATTTTTTTCCACACAGCCAAGAATTGTATCTTTAAGCTCTGGAGTTAACTTCTCCAGTGATTCGATGGTTTTAAGAATTGTCTCTTTTCTTTTTTCAAACTCGTCAAAATACTCAAGCTTTTCCGAGATATTCCTAATCGCCACCTCATCCAGCCCGCCGGTTTTTTCTTTGCGGTATCTGGAGATAAAAGGTATCGTTGCTCCATCCTTGATTAATTCCACCACACTGCTAACTCCGGAATCTTTCAAGTGAAGATCTTTAACAATATTCTTAATTATAAATTCGTTTCTATCCATATTTTATTTTTTCCTACGCCAATAAATTTAAAATATATACACCAAACCTGTTTTTCTACAAATTGGTTTACGATCTGCTTTTATAAGAGGAGGTGATTTTAACACAAGTGAAGAATATTCCGGTATTCCGGGAACAGAACACTCAGCCATCTTTCCCTTTAGGTCCCGGCTTATTTTTTTGTTCGAGGTCTCGCCTCAAGCATAGTATATGAGATCAGGCACTGAGACGTTAAACAACCTTACGTCATAGAAATCCCAATTTTCCACACGCCTTTTTCTAAAAAAGACTCAATGGTTTGACGATGTGCTTTATTGATTAGATTAGAATGAGATATTTTTTTTCTTTTCGCGTATTCTACGAGTGTTACTATTTCCATTCCTTCGAGATATGTCAGCCTTTTGTAATAACTATTAGTAATCGCTTTGCCAACAATCTCTTCCATGACCGATGTTTTTTCTTTGTTATCAAATTCCTTAAATGCGTCATAATATGATTTTCGATTGATGAATTTAATATCTATCGGCACAAAACCTTCTCTTATGAGAAGATAATTGTTTATCACTCTTCCAATGCGGCCATTTCCATCTACAAATGGATGGATATATTCAAAAGTAAGATGCAATAAGGCAATTCTTTTTATGATATTTTCATTAACCGTTGAATGATATTGCGCAAGCATTACTTCGAGTTTTTCAACCACTTGTTTTGGATCTATGGCAATATGGTTTGCAACACGCACCCATTCATCATTGCTTCGAAATCGACCGGCGACATCATCGCGAATATTAGAAAGAAGTATTTTATGTAACAATAAGATTATCTCAAGGCTTAATTCTTGTTCTTTTGATTTAGTGTTGATATACGAAACCACTCGCGCTAAATTTTTTGCTTCAAATAATTCTCTTTCAGAAATATACCTATCCAGATCTATTTGTAATAATATTTTTTCTGTTTCTTCAAGAGTAAGGGTACTGTTTTCAATAGCATTCGAGTTGTAAACCTGCTCTGCTACCTCTGCTTCACTTAAAAGCTTCAATAGAGACTCTTTTCTTACTGCGGCTTTACAATATCGCTCTCGCAGGAAATGTATTTTGCTGAATATACTCAATGTTTTTGCCATAGTATAATCTTACCTGTTTTTCACGCTTTTGTCAACAAAATCGTGAAAATTTGCTATTTTCCCTACCATTTTCACGCTTTTACAATAAAATAGGTTCAGTGGCCGCTTTGCTCGCTGTTAACCCCAAAAGCATGGGAAACAATCTTTCCTATAACCCCCTTTTAAGTCCCGGGGATTCATAAAAAATATTCCTACGAAGCCAAGAATGAAAATATCTTGGCGAAGCAGAATGGTGGACCCGTTCGCAACCAATTCAAACGTGCTGCTGAAATCTCTGCCCACGTCAAGATGCAACGTCCTCATTTATACCAGAAATTAGCCCAAAAAGCAAATAAATCACGGCTAGCATATAGTAAGTTTACAAATAATTATCTTTTTGTTTTTTGTTCTTTTGTTTTTGCCCTTAGCTCTCTGCTGATAGCTGACAGCCGATAGCTGTAAGCTCTTTGCTTTTTTGCTTTTCCTATACGCCATACGCTATCCGCTAAACGCTAATAAATATCCGCTCTACGCTATTCGCTATCCGCTATTTGCTCTACGCTATTCGCTATTTGCTCCACCACAGAGCTATTAGAAATATCACCCGGCGAGGTAACATCCGCCTCATTAGTATCGGGCACAATATCCAGATTACCGCCATGATAAAAAGCCTTATAGCATAGCTCCGAGCAAAAATAATCCCTGTCTATCTGCCACTTATTCGCCGCCTCTTTCAGCGGCTTGCCAATCTTTGACATAAGCTTTATAAACCCAAGAAAAAACACACCCAGGTAATCATACTTTAAATTCAGCTTACTCACCAGAAATGAGATAGTACTATTTAGATCATAACTATGGCCATCTTTAATTCTATATACATCGTAGGGCTCTTCTATCATCCTTATATCCCTTGCCTTTACACCGCCAGCCATAGCTTCTATAGCAAGGTTCATCTCAGCAGACACACACACCGCGACATGCGAATACTTGCTGTTTGTGCCCCAGGCAATGAGCTTGGATATACCTTTTTCACCTTTAAATAATAATATATCCCCTGACTTTATCTTCATAAAATTTTATCTTTCCGCTGATTTTCTCTTATTTTCCCAAAGAAAAAGGTGTCCGCTTTTTATAATCTTTTACCCGCCTCGGAACCCGGTTTTATAGTGTAAATTTCTTTTACTTTAATTTCAACAACTCCTTTTGGAGCCGCTTCGGGGTTTTTTGATTGTATAAATTTTTTGCCTTGTTCATAAATCGAACCTTGTGTATAGTAGGCGGCTTCCCCCTCAATTTTATAAGCCTCATCTGTTTTTGAATCCCAAAAAGCCAGGCAAACATTACTATTTTCTAAAAGGTTTTTTTTGGTCATCTTCATAAAATTATCGATTAACAAAATTCTTTCCCCATCGATAATCTCTTTCCAGAATATAGGAACGACATTTGGATTTCCCTGCTTGTCTGCTGTACCAAAAGCAACTAAAGACTGTTTTTCAAATAAATTTTTTACTTCATCTGGTATTATCATTTTAACCCTCCATTTTCTTTTTCCCTTAGGCCATCTACGCGCTTAATCGTTTTCTAAGAAAAAAATATCACCAGTTGAAAACAACATAACCTTCCTTTATAAACTTTGACGATCTAGGGCCTACATATTCAACCTCACAACCTAATTTCTTTAGCTTACCACTAACGCCATATTTATCAGAACAAGCCTTACATACATAGACCTTTTCTCCCATATTTATTATTTCTCTTACCCAATCCTGAAGCTCTATATCTTTAGCAATCACTTCTGAAGACGGGCCCCATATAATAATCTTCGCCGACCCCATCCATTCACCGGCAAGAGCTGCCCGGGCATATAGCAACCCCGTCCATACCTTTTCCCGATCACCTGAAGATATTATAATTAGCACCTTTGCTTCCATGCCACACCTTTCCAAAAAATCCATGGATACCCTTCAAAAATCCTCAGCACTCCCTTTGGTCGCACATTCGCTTCGCTCAGCATTCACTTCAATCACAATGCTTAATTACTTTAAAATG
>CBDUVS010000034.1:0-10472 GCA_965370735.1 uncultured bacterium
CAAGATATTAATAAATTTAGCCGGTAGGAAAGGGATAAAACCGTCGCTTGGCGGGAATTAGTCATTCTTGTGATTTTTTTCTGTTTTATCTAACGCTTTTAAGAAAGCATCAACAACATCAGGATCAAATTGTTTGCCGGCATTTCTCTTAAGCTCCTCTCTGGCCTCTTTTACAGTCATAGCTTTTTTACGATAAGGCCTGGCGGAAATCATGGCATGATATGAGTCGGCAACGGCCATTATCCTGGCTCCGAGTCTTATCTGGTTTCCTTTATATCCACTAGGGTAACCTTTGCCATCATAACGCTCATGGTGGCTTCGTATATACTCCAAAACACCGTTATCTCCATGCAAGAAGCTAAGCGGCTTAAGTATCTCAACCGCTTTTTCCGGGTGTTTCTTGATTTCCTTCCACTCCTCATCGGTAAGCTTGCCTTCCTTCAAAAGAATAAGGTCACTTACGGCAATTTTCCCTAAATCATGCAGCTGAGCGGCCATTCTTATTTGATCAATTTTTTCTTCCGGTAAATTCATCTCCTTAGCGGTCATAACAGCAAAGCGGGCTACTTCATCAGAATGGCTTCTGGTATAGTGGTCTTTAGCTTCAACCATATCGGTCAAGGTTAATATTGTAGACAGATAAACCTTTTCTAAATTCTCAGCCAGTTGTTTATTATCTATAGCTACACCTAATTCATTACCTACAGACTCAAGCAGCCTCATATCATGGGCTGAAAATTTTCTGAATTCCTTTGAGCCCAACTCAATAACTCCCAAAACTTTAGTACCCGATCTTAAAGGAACACTGACTATGCAATTAATATCTTCTTCAATAATTTGCTTCTTAAAAACACTATCTTTCCTCTTCGCGTTCTCAGTTACAAATATTTTATTTTTCTTAATTGCCTTACCGGAAAAACTATTTTCCAAGGGGTGTGTACGAAGAAAGTCAATTGTACTCTTTAAAAAACCCCTATGAGCCTTAAGCTGGACAGAAGTACCTTTTTTATCCAATAAATAAATCAAGCCGTTATCCATGCGCAGAGTCCTAAATAGGCTATCAAGTACGGTATATAATATCTGGTCTAATTTTTTACTGCGGCAAACGGTAGAAGTAAGAGTATAAAGGGTAGCTAACTCTCTTATATTCTCTAAGTTTGTTTTTCGCTGTCTCCTCATTTCAGATGTCGATCGCATGATCATACCTAAAGCAAAAATAGCCGAGAAAAAAGCGCAGAGCAAAAACCCATATGGAATAAACCAGCTAACATGTCTTAATAAAGGATAATCAAGATTATGCAAACCGATTAGTATAAAACCCAGAGAGATTAATTTATTATAAAGAAGTGTCTTGTTAATTGTAACATTAAAAAATAAGATGCCGCATAAAACTAAGCTGCTTCCGGTTGCCAATTGAATAATAAGAGTGGATAATTGGCCGTCATGTAAAAATAATATGTTAACTATTACAAATAGCGATAAAACAACACCTAAAAAAATTCCAAATTTCTTAAATTTCTTTTTATTAATCAGATTACAGATACCAAGGTAAAAATAAACCGTAGTAGTAATTAAAAAAACATTTCTGATTATAAGGTAAAGATTAATGGGCAAACTTTTAGAAGCGACATCAATAAAGGCGGTTAAAGCAAAAAGTACCCAGGCAATTGTCCAGTAAAAGAAAATCCTGTTGCGGTTCTCATGATAAGTTAAAAAAATGACCGCGGCAGCTACAGCTTTAACCGCAAAGTCCAAAGTCATAGCATTATATAAAAAATAACTGTACATACAGTCCATATTATAATTACACCATAAACTTGTATAACTCTATTATTATTAACTAGTTACTGGATTATAACACAAAAATCCGAAGTTTACAAGAGCAGCTAAAAACTAAGCTGATTTGTTCTTTAATCTATAGCTGATATTAAAAAGAGCTTTTTTAGCGGGATTAAGGTAATCAATGATAAGTTTTCCATTTAAATGATCAATTTCATGCTGAAGCACTCTGGCTAAAAAACCTTCCGCTTCAATATTTATCGTCTGCCCTCTTTCGTTTTTGGCCTCAACTACAACCTTTGGGCTGCGAATTACATTAACTGTAACACCCGGCAAACTCATGCAACCCTCTTCCATTAAGATAAGCTTGCCCTCTTTGTGCTTGATAACCGGGTTAATTAATTTTATAAGCCCTTCTTCATCTCTGGCATCAATCACAATAAGCTTTGTATCTAAGTTAACCTGCTGAGCTGCCAACCCCACAGTAACCTCGTCACTATACATAGTCTCAACCATGTTATCCAGAAACTCCCTTTGATAAATAGAGATATCTTTAACTGTTTTGGCTTTTTTTCTTAAGATGGCCGCGGGGTATTTTACAATATCATATACTGCCATTAGCCTAACCCTTTGCCCTAACAATGACCTCATCAACCAGAGAACTGATAGAATTTGCCATTTCCTCTATATCTTCAATCTTAAAAGGAGTTAATTTTTCAAACTCTATATCTAAAGTATTCTCAGGTTGAAAGTTCTGAAGGACATATTTTTTTGCTCCTTTAATAAATTCAGCGATATCAATAATACTCTGCTTATCATGAATTGTAGGAACTATGGTTGTTCTAAATTCATAAGGCAATCCGCAACCTTTAATATAACTTATGCTTCCTTTTACATTTTCAAATAAAGCTTCATTTTTAATAAGTGACGCCTTTTTATATTTATCAAACTCTAAAGCATGTTTTATATCCATAGCTATATAATCAATAACCCCTGCTTCAACTACTTCCCTGATTTTTTCCGGAAAGGTGCCGTTAGTATCCAATTTAATCAAAGCTCCCGCTATTTTAAAAGGTTTTAAAACTTCAACTAAGTCGTTATACAAACAAGGCTCGCCGCCCGTTAAACAAATGCCATCGAGAAAATCTTTACGCTCTTTATAAAAATCAAGTATTTCGTCAAGCTCTATTGAAGGATGCTCATCGGGAGCTAAAATAAGGCTTCTATTATGACAAAACGGGCATCTCAGATTGCAATGCGGCACATACAAGGTTGAGACTATTTTACCATCCCAATCCAACATAGATGATTTTATAAAACCTTTAATAACTGTTTTCATTTATATACCTCCCTGCTGATAGGCCGGCTATGGCCCCGTCGCCGCAAGCTAAAACAATTTGCCTATATTCTTTCTTTCTTACATCTCCGGCCGCGAAAATACCTTTTTTGCCGCAAGCCATAGATTCATCCGTTATAATAAATTTATTTTCATCCATTTCAACTAAACCTTCGGCAATAATTGAATTAGGATTTAAACCAACAAATATAAAAACACCATCAACTTTTATCTTTTTTACTTCGTTATTTATTTTATTTCTCGCTTTTATCTGTCTAACAACGCTATCACCTTCAATCACTTCAAGTGTAAAATCTAAAAGTAGAGCAATTTTTTTATTAGCCTTAACTCTATCTTCCAAAACAGCTGCCGCCCTAAAACCCTGACGCCTATGAATTAGATATACTTTTAAGGCAAATTCACTTAAATACAAGGCCTCTTCCAGGGCAACATCTCCACCACCAATAACAGCTATTATTTTATCTTTAAACAGAGGGGCATCGCAAGTCGCGCAATAAGAAACTCCCTTGCCTATAAATTCATTTTCCCCGGAAATATTAAGTTTTTTAGGATATGCTCCTGTCGCTATAATAACAGCTTGGGTATTATAAGTATTTTTTTCCGCTTGTACTATGTAATTAGAGTTAATGAAATCAATTTTAACAGCTTTCGCGGCAGCTATATCGACACCGGCTGACTCAACCTGTTCTTTCATATTTTGAGCTAATTCCATACCGGTAATCGCGGACTTAAAACCGGGATAATTCTCTATACTGCTTGACCAGGTAAGCTGCCCCCCAACAAGGTTGGGTTCCAGCAAAACTATATCTTTATTGGCTCTTTTTGTGTATATAGCGGCTGTCAAGCCCGCCGGCCCGCCGCCAATTATAACTATTTCTTTTCTTATCTCTGCCATTACTCTCCTACGATCTGATTATTCTTATCAACTTTAAAAATTTTCATAGTATGCTCCTTCGCTTCTTCAGAAGTTAGCAAAGCGCTGGAAATGATAATTACTTCATCCCCTATTTCTCCCAATTTAGCCGCGGGGCCATAAAGGGCAATAAGGCCGGATCCTTCTTCTTCTTCGATTACATAAGTTTCAAATCTAACTCCATTGTTATAATTAAGAACCAGAACCATTTCCTCAGGCAAGATACCCGCCTCTTTAAGCAAAGCCCTATCAATACCTATGCTCCCTTTATACTCTATATCTTTCTTTTTAATAGTCGCTCTATGAATTTTAGCCACGCAGAATTTCTTAAGCATCACCTTCTCCTCTTCAACTTATTATCTAATATAGAGGCGACTTTTTTTCCTGATAAAAGCATGCCTCCAAAGATGGGCCCCATACGCTGTCCGCCAAAAACCGCGTTAACTGCCATGCCGGCTACGTAAACTCCCGGGTAAATTTCTAACGTGTTTTTAATAATAGTTTTTTCGCCTTCGTCAGCCCACATAGATTTTTCACCCATAACTTTACCGGTCTTTGTCTTAAGCTTAACCCCTTGCTTTGCCTCTAATAAATGAGCGATTTCAGCGGGATGTCCCGTAGCATCAACTACATACTTTGCCATTAAAGCAATAGGGTCAACGTGCAAACCTGCCATCTCAACCGAGCTCCAATTTAATACCAGCCCGCTTACTTTGTCTTTTCTAACCATTATGTCTTCCGCGCTTAAAAGATTAAATATCGTCAAACCGGCCTTGGTTGCTTTATAAGTAAGCGCGGATGTTGCCTCTACTGAACCGGCTACATAATAACCGGGTTTGTATACTTTTGTAGAAATGCCCATTTCATCCAAAATAACCTTGGCATCTCTTTGAACCACAATTTCATTAAACATGATGCCGCCGCCCCACATTCCGCCGCCGATAGATAATTTGCGCTCAAAAAGGGCAACCTTATGTTTTTTTTTAGCTAAATAATAACCGGCACATAAACCGGCGGGACCTCCGCCAACTATAGCTACATCTATATCAAGATTATCCAACAGCTTCTTTAGATATGTCTCAATTATGGCTTTAGAGACTGTAATATCGTCAATCCTCATTTCAACTCCTTCTATTTTAGATTTTCTTATTTTTTCAACTTCTCAAAGCCAATTCTTTTTAGGCCTTTTTTAATATCCTTATTTTTCATGAATGTCTTCCAAATAAGTCCACTACGATAATTCTCTATGGACAATATAAGCGGGCCCTGATCAATGCCGATTACCAACTCAGCGACATAGTCATTATCCAGGTTAAAACTATCCCAAAAACCAAAACCACCCTCATATTCATCCCTCCAAACAAGTCTTTGGCCATTGGCATCTTTAATATTATAATAATATTTTAACGCCGATAGAGACTCTTCCGGCAAGAAAGGTAAAGCGCATCCCGCTCCGTAAGGAGCTATAGTTCCATCACCCGGATCATCTCGCATATCTCCCTTAGGCATGGCTCCGACTACCAAATATCCATTTTTTGAAGCGCAGGCAGTAAGGCCCCAGCTATGATCTGAAAATGTTTCAAATTCTTTCGCTTTATCCATACAATAAAGCCTGGCGGTTTTCAGAGCTTCTATAGTATTTTTATGCCAATCTACAGCTAAACACTTCAGGCCTAATTTTTCAGGTTGGTCTTTGCCTAATTTACTAAAATCTATCCAGCAGTGAGCAAACTGATATGTAAAAGTGCATCCGCTCCAGCTATAAACAAAGTTCTCCCCGGGACTTAAACCCTTGGTCTTAGGTAGATATTTACCCCAGGGCCTTTTCCACTTATAAAAAGTAACCGGCGAAAGCCGATAATCTTCCCTGGGAGCCGAAATACCCAATAACGAACATATAATAGATTCATCTCCAGCATAATCCCAAGCTCCGAAGAATCGCCCCGGCCCCTCCGCGTCGTTCCGGTCATTGGGCTCCCATGCCATAAAAATCATATTCCGGCTTTTATCAAGCGTTGACTGCCAGTCAGCGCCTTCAATCATTTTGTCGGCTTCTTCTTTTACGCGGCCATGAAAATACTCACCGGCGGTAACAACACCCATTAAAAGAATGCCGGAATCAATTGTGGAAATTACTTTTTCATAACTTGTTTTTGATATATCGCCGTCATAATCTACATAATGAAAATAGAGGCCGAATTTCTTTGGGCCTTCATTGAGAGCTTTTAAAATATTATAGACTCTCTCCTCAATTTCTGATCTCTCCTTATAACCTCTCTCGGCCCCGGCTACCATCGCTGATAAACCAAAGCCTACCGAAGCTGTACTGACAAGATTCGCGTCTGAACGGTCTTTAATAAGACCTGTATACTGATCAGCTTCATCCCAGAAAAATGAAAACGCCGCCTTCTCAACCATATCCAGAAATTCATCATCACTTAATTTCTTTACCTTAATCTTACTTATCTTCGACGGCAGGCTTTCATTTAGCGACGCGTCTATGGCTGTTACCTGATAATAGTACTTTTTACCCACAGATACATCGTTATCTCTAAAATAATTCAGTCCCACCGGCCTTAAATTAATTTTTTCATAGTCCTTCTTCTTATGTTGGGATTTATAAACGTTGTATCCTATGACGTCATTATCCTTTGTTTGATTCCAAAGGATAAAAACTCTATCTTCTCTGCTATCAATTCTTATGTTTTCCACTCTCAAAGGAGGTATGTTATCCGGATCAATGGGTACAACAGCTAAATAAGTAATTATGGGGAAACTAAAGCGTTTCTTAACTCTAATATTAAGTTGGCCATCTTTAATGAGAGTAATATATTCCTTAACTACAAACCCACAATCCTGGGATTCCTTGTAAATGTCTAAGTCATTCAAAACCAATTTATTTTCTATATATAGATTAAACAGCCTTTTGGCTTCTCTGTCATGTTCGGGCTCTACAAAACAAAGTATAACTTTATAAATTCCATCCGGAACATCATAAAGATACTCTTTAAAACCTTCTCTCATCGACGCGTAAACAGGAAATTGATTAACCGCTTCACCTACAATTTCTTTACCGCCCATATATCCATAACCAATTGCCGGATTATATTCCATATCAGCTAAAAACCCGCAATCTTTTGAGATGTTAACAGCCTTACCTCCACAATTTAATCTCAGAATTAATTCATCGCCGGATTTCTTAATTGGATTTATCTCAAACGGATTTGAAAACTCACTTTCATTGCCGAAAACATCAAGCGCTTTAAGGCTATAAATATAAACCGTATCATTATCTAACTCTTTATCAATATACAACGGTATTTTAACCAACTCTTTATTTATCTTCTTAAATTCGCTTTTATCTTCTAAAAACAATTTTCTGTAAATATCATACCCCTCCACATCAATATCCGGGCTCTTTTGCCATATAAAACCGGCAGCGGAATCATGAGGAATTATTTCCAGAATTTGAGGAGCTTGAGGCGGTTGATCATCTTTAGGTAAATCCTCAACATAAATAGCGCAAAGTTTAGGCAAATCCGCGCTAGCTTTAGCTTTTACAACAAGCTGCCCATCAGTAACCCTGGTAACAAAAGAAATAATGGCGGCCTTATTCTTCCCGTATTTTGAAATTAAGTCTAGATCCTTTTCAACCAACTTATCCTCGATGTATATGTCAAAAATTCTATCCCCTTGGTTTTCAAAATGGGTTTCAGCTAAATACAGAGATACTTTATAAACTCCGTCAGGCACGTCAAATCTGTATTCATCAAAACCCCAACGGTCTGTCTTAAATAAGCCGGAATCTTCTGTGCCATAGATATTATTGTCAGAGGAACCTTTATTGCCTCCTATATAACCACTTTTTAAACTCTTTTGATATTCCATGTCGGCAGCAAATTTCTTGCCATCGCTGGAAGTATACGGCATACTTCCGCAATTAATACCTTTTGAAAATCCCCAAGCCGGCCGCGGGATAAACATCATAATAATACACATTACCAAAAAAACAAAATTCAATTTGATTTTCATAGCATCTCCATGTTGCTTTTGGGAATTAGTCGTTAAGATCGATTTCTTCAATAATTACTTCTTGATCATCGTTCTCAGGCGACACCTCGCGGGGCTTCAAAGTATATGTAAGTTCGCGGTTATCTCTGACTGTAAAAGGAAAGAGTTCCATGGCCAAGTCAAAAGGTATCCACATATAAACAGGCGCTTTAATTACTTCAGAGTTGCTTATTGTCTCATAACCTTCTTTTTTTAGTTCCACCTCATGTTCCCAGTACCATTCAAAGTCAAAATCAACCGGAGTTTCCCCCATATATTTACCATTAAAATATACCTGTGCTTTAGGAGGATCAGACCTGACGGTAAGCTTCCTACGAACACACCCGGAACTTACAAATACACAGCTAATTAATATAAACCATATTAAATATTTTTTAACAAATTTCATAATTTAAGTCTTTACTTCCCGTAAATTCTATATAAAAACCATTATAACTTAAAGTATTTGTCTAGTCAACGCGTCTATTTAACGCTTTTGCCGGTAAGCTTATATTGATGTTCACTTATAATGTCTCTTAAATCTTCTTTTTAGCCGCGGATTTGTAATATTCCAACGTTTCAGAAAGTGCTTTTTCTAAAGAGTATTCCGGCTTCCAGCCAAGGCTTAAAGCTAAAGAGTTATCAACTACATCAATAGACTTATTATTACTTATAACTTCGTACTCTTGGGCTCCTCCGTTTATTTGCTTCATTGTTTCATAAAGTTGATTCAACTTAATATGTTTAGCGCTGCTAATATTAACGATTTTATTCCTCCAATTGTCCTTTAGTGATAAAATAAAAGCATTAACTACATCCAAAACATAAATAAAGTCATACTCCGAGTCAGGACTCTCATAAAGTTTTATTTTTTTATTAAACGCTATACCCTTAGACATATCATATATTGGGTTTCTAAGCATCCGGGGGCCATAAATTCTGGAGAATCTGAAAATAACGTAATCAACCTTTAAATAAGTATTATATAGCTGGCAGTATTTCTCCGCCATAAACTTAGAAATACCGTAAAATTTATCGGTAAAAACAGCTTGCTCTTCCCTCTTGGGCTTATCCGAATCAGGATAAACAGACGCGCTTGAAGAAAAGATAAAAAGGCTTTTGGCCTCTTTGGCAAGTTCCAACATATTAACTACGCCTAAAACATTGACCTTGATTGATAACGGGGGGTTTTCCTTACAAAGCCTTTCAGATGATATAGCCGCCAGATGATAAATAACCTCGGGTTTTTCATTAAAATCTGAGGCTTTAAACTCGCAAGCAACATCAGCCTTTTTAAAAGAATAGTTAGAATTTTTCAGGAGCTCTTTTGTATTATCATTATCTTTACTGTCAAGTCCCAGTATTTTATGCCCTTCGCTTAAAAGGCGCTGTGCTAAATGATATCCTACAAATGAACCGGCTCCGGTAATTAATATGTTCATTTTCCCGCTTTCTCTAAAAGGGCTTTGGCAAAAAGTGGAATCATAATTTCCAGATGGCCGATGATATTATATCCTTTGCCGCCTGACTGAGTAGGCCTCTTAACAACATTTTCGGTCGGCCTATAATGCATAATCATATCGAAATTGCAGGCTGTAAAATCCTCAACGCCATATATATTTCTGGTAATAGAAAGGGCTTTTAAAAAAACTTCAGGTAAGATAACGGCTGAGGCAATATTAATAATGACTCCCCCGCCTGAGATTTCCTTTACGCAGCTGGCAAATTTTCTAAAATCCAGATGCGATGTCTTTCCCAGTGCTTCCCCGCTTACTTTAGGATGCATGTGAATAGTATCAGTTCCTATGGCCACATGAATAGTCGCGGGAATATCAAGTTCATAGGCATTAGCCAAAAGGCTGTATTCTTTAAAAGGCAGATTTTCTTCAACCATTTTTTTTCCAATGGCCTCGCCCATACCCATATTTTCTTTAGCTCCGGTAATTATTGCCTCGTTTAGAAAATTACCCGTTTCTTCAGCCATACCAAAACTACCGTTTTTAATTGAAACGGCCACGTCCTCTGATGTTTCCCCGATTAAGGCGATTTCAGCATCATGAATGGCGCCCGCCCCCTGCATGGCGATAGCTGAAATAAAACCCTCTTTCATCAATTTAATTAATATAAGAGATAAACCCACCTTAATAACCGCGTCACCACAGGCTAAAATAATAGGCTTATTGCCCTTTTTAGCTTTTATAACCGCGTTAACAAATTCTTTTAAATCTTTAGCTTTTAAAATATCCGGCAGCCCTTCAAAAAAAGTCATGAAATCTCCGGATAGTTTTTCCACGTCCATAAAGTCTTTGACTTTGGCTTTATGCTCTCTATTTTTAATGGATATAGTTTTAATTTTGCTTAAATCTACCGGCT
>CBDUVS010000035.1:0-10424 GCA_965370735.1 uncultured bacterium
GGGTAATTTTTTGTTATTCTGAAGATTACATTGTGATCTTTTCTATCTTCAAAAAACAGAAGTACTATACGTTTCCATAAAAAGGCCTTCTTTTTTAGAAAGAAAACCTTTTTTATGTTTTTATGTCACGGTGTTTAAAGCCCTTAACATACACCCAAAAATTAAGTAACCTAAATTCCGGCTCATAGTTCAATTACGCCGGAATTAATCACTGAAGTAAATATCATCTATCCAAATTGTTCCATCTTTTGTAGTAGCTGAATCATCTTCAAATATGATAACAAATTCTAATAAACATGATAAATCATTAATCCCGACGAAACGATCCAGGGGAATCTCTATCTTGGTCCAATCACCGGTTATACTTGTAACATAGTATTCACCTTGTTCACCCCGGTCATTTTTCAAGACAGTTTTAAAGGTAGTTGTATAACCTTTATCGGTATTACTTTTAACCCAAAAGGTTAATTTGTTATAATCTGTGGCGTTAAAACCTTTTAGCTTTGTCCAAAACCCGTTAAAGGCCGGATTTAGTGAATCAACGTCATAGTCTAAACGCATTGAAAAACCGGAGTCACCCATTCTTACATTCGGATCATAAGTCTCCAAACAACTTTGTGAAAAATCATCAGGCATGTAATCAAAAGCGCCCAGGTCACCACCCATAGAATTGGGTTTACCTCCGGTATTAAAATCATCAATATAAGCCTCTTTGGCTTGTGCTGAGCCTGTAGCCATAAGCAAAAGGCTGCATACCGCCACTAATACAATCATTGACTTCCTCAATTCACACCTCCTATTTTTGCGCGCGTTTGCGCGCGTTACAGCAATGGTGCGAAAATTTCAACATGCGGCCCTTAAAAAGTCAACCTATTTTCCTTGCTTTAACAGGGTAATTTTTTGTTATTCTGAAGATTACATTGTGATCTTTTCTATCTTCAAAAACGGGAATAAGATTAGAATTATGAACCTTACCGTCAACAATTATCTGATTAGGCCCGTCGTACTTAAATATGCTTATATTATAGGTTGTCCCTCTAAATACTCTTTTAATCGCGCATTCATTCCAATCATCAGGCAAGACCGGTTCCACTCTGAGGCCGTCATATTCAGCCCTTATACCTAATAGCCAGTCCACAGCGGCCTTATAAAGCCATCCGGCTGAACCTGAGTACCAGCTCCAGGCACCACGCCCAAAATTAGCTGAATCCGGGCCATCTACATTCCCGCATGTAACATATGGTTCCGCTTTATAAAAATCCGGATCCATACCTCTTCTTACAGGCATAAATCTGTTATATAAATCCCAGGCGCGTTCTTCCCTTTGAGCCATAACTTCGGCTATGACCGCCCAACAACCGGCATGAGTATAAAGTCCCGCGTTTTCTCTTGTTCCGGGAGCATACCTCGAAAGGTAACCAATTTTTTTATCCGGTTTTGAATATGCCGGATAAAAAAGGATGGGGCCGTATTCACGATACAAATGCTTATCCAGAGCTTCCAAAACGCTCTGCAGCCTATCCTGGGGAATTATTCCATTCATAATTGCCCATGTTTGAGCATTTAAGAAAATCTTACCCTCTTCCTGGTTTTTAGAACCCAGAATAACACCGTCATCCCTCGTGGCCCTAAAATACCATTTACCGTCCCAGGCGTGCTTATTGATATTATCTTTTAACTTTTGGGCTTTTTCCTTATACTTTTGAGCTATTTTTTTCTTATTTAATCTATTTAGAAGAATTGACCATTCTACTAAAATCCCATATAAGAAATGGGCCAGCCAGACCGACTCACCCTTCCAATCGTCTCCCGCTCTACAAAGGCCGTCATTCCAGTCACCTTCACCAATTAAGGGCAATCCCCGAGAGCCCAGCCTATTAATGCTTTTTTCAATCGCTTTTAGGCAGTGGTCAAAAATAGAAGTTTTTCTATTATTGTCAAGGTAGCCGACTTTCTCTTTTAGGAAATCAAAGTCACCTGTTTCTTTAAGATAAGTAATAGCTATAAAGGGAAGCCACAATAAATTATCGGTTATATTGTTTTTACATCCAATATCATTTAAGGGGTTCCACCAATGCTGCACCATGCCGTCTTTAAACTGATGTTCGGCATTAAGCAAAAGTTGTTTACGTGTGAGTTTGGGGTCGATGGTAAGAAATATCTGAGAATCCTGCAGCTGGTCTCTAAAACCAAAATCCCCACCCACTTGATAATATGCTGAGCGGCCCCAAATTCTACCCGAAATAGCCTGATATCTTAACCAGTAATTATTCAGGAAATCAAAACCTTTATCGGGTGTCTCAATATGAAAACTGCCCAGTAAATCCAACCAGCTTTTTTTGGCTTTTTTTACTGTATCTTCCGCGGTTGATACGTTATTATATTTTGATATTAACTTCTCAGCAAGTTTCCTGCTTTCAGCCAGGCCTAAAGTAAAGACAACGGTTTTCTTTTGTTTAGCGTTAAGTTTTAGGTTTACGTTCAAAGACGCTATAGAATCATTCCACTTGCCCTGGGTATTCCCGCATTTACCTTTTTTTACAGCCCTGGGCTCATTGAAATCACCATACTGGCCCAAGAAACTTTCTTTATCACCTTCATATGAAGACGGCCTCACGCTGGATGAATGAAAAGCTACATAATCCCAGGGCCTGTTCCAGGGTATACCTTCCCTACTCTGAACAGTCCATAATCTCTTAGCGGCAAACATGCTCTTATTTTTTGAATCATATTCAGTTTCAATAAAGAGTTTGTGAAATTCCCTGTGTTCGTCGGGAGCGACACCTAAAGCCCATTCAAAATAAGTGAAGAGGCTTAAATCTTTCTTTTTACTACTTTTATTTTCAAGAGCAAGTGACCATATTTCTAATGTATCATCAGGCGCGACTGTTATCGTAAGAGTACATAAAATATCATTCCAAAGGTTTTCAAAGACCGTGTAACCAAGGCCATGGCGGCACCTATAATGCTTTGTCTTTAATTTTGTAGGTTGATATGTACAAGATGAAAATTTACCCGTTTTGTTGTCTCTAATATATATGTATTTACCCCAATTATCGCGGACAATATCCTGATTCCACCTGGTGAGTCTGTTCTGCCGCGCGTGCCGATACCATGAATAACCTCCGCCAGTCTGAGAAACAACCAAACCATAATTTTTACTATTGGAAATCACGTTAATCCATGGTTTCGGCGTCATCGGAGTTTTAATTACATACTCTCTGCCTTCATCGGTAAAATAACCATAGGATGTTTCATAATACCTTTGCTCCATGACTACTTATTTACCCTCTTTAAGCATCTCATTAACTTCGGGAGTTATTTTTTCCGCGAACTCTTTAGCATCAATATCCCCAAGCCGCAAATGATCTAACTGAGGATAAATATATTTATCCTGAATTTCTCTCCACTTCGAATTAAACGGAGAATAAACAACATACTTAACCGCTTCATTAAGCATGCCTTTATTTAACGGCTTCTTCTTATCACTATTCCAATAAGGCCCTTCGGCAATCTCTTTAATCGCGGGCTGAGCTAACCCTTTTTGCGCCATCATAATTTGACCTTTGGCTCCGGCTAAAGCCTTAACAATCTCCCATGATTCCTCAGGATATTCTGTTGTTGTAAGGATGCAGTAGGCGCTGCCGCCGGTCGCGAACGCTCTTGTGCCATCAGGTCCCTTAGGAAACATAGCCACATCCCAGTCAAAAGTCTTAATATGTCTTAAAGCGGGACTCTCCCAAATACCTGAATTATACATAGCTACCTGGCCGGTCATAAAAAGCTGATTAGCGCTTTTGCCGGTGCTTCCCAGAGCTTCCGGATCAGGGCTTACCTTATACTTTGTATGTAAATCAGCAAAGAATTGCAAACCGGCTAAACTTTTTTTAGTATTTAGCATACATTTTTTTGGTTTATTTACATTATCAACCAATTTTCCGCCAAAAGCATACAGGAAATTTTCATAAAACGGGCAGAAAAAACCATATTTAACTGTCCTGCCCTTTGAATCCTGCTTTGTTAAAGCCTTTGCTATCTCAAGCATCTCATCCATATTCCAGTCATCGCTGGGATATTCCAATCCAGCCTCATCAAACATACGTTTATTATAATAAACGCAGGCAAAAGGAGCCGTATCTCTTGGTATTCCTAAAATTTTACCGTCCCTAGTGAATCTTTTTACAACGTCGGGAAAATAATTATCTATACTAAAATCGGGGTCATTCTGAATATATGGATTCAAATCCGCGAAAAGATCATAGGATACAAAATCTACAAATATTCCAACTTCCGCGAAAGCTATGTCTGGCGGTGCTCCTCCGGCAACGCGGGTAAGAAGTTTATTGGTGTAATTACCAACACCCGGAGTATGCTGTAAGTCAACTTTAACATTCGGATGTTCTTTTTCCCACCCAGCTACAATACCTTCGATAATCTTCACTTCTTCATGACTGCCCCAATACATAACTTGTACTCGAATGCGATTATCTTTTTCCCTCTTGCCGCATCCTGTAAATAATAATGTGGCAATTGCCAGGGGCAAAAGTATAAACCCAAAAATTTTAACAAATCTCATATATTCCTCCTTTTACTTTGCGCAAGTTATCAAATACATATAACTTACAAAAAAATACATGCTTTCTCGCTTTAATTTATAGTAATTTATCACAAGCACCTGCTAGCGTCAAGCAATTTTTCACACCTGATCTTCCAAAAAAGGTAAAATGCTTATAATAAAATTACTTAAATATGGCGGTAAATCTTCATTCGATCCTCTGTCTATAGTGGATACTCGTATCATAAACCCTTTAAATGCTCTATTTCTTAGGGCATCAAAAGCCAAATGTATCTGCTGTCTGGTATAACTCACAAACATTCTGGTGCCCGCCTGATACCAATAAACGACTAACTGGCGCCCCTTAGGCGTCTGAAATATAAGGCGATTAACATCTAAAGAACTACTATCAAATTTAAGGCTAACCATTTTCTTGGAAGTAAGTTCCGCGCTGCCTGAACCGACATAGCAGTACTCCGGAGGATGGAAACTAGTTCTGTTTTTCTGACTGAAAACTATATAAAGCTGAACATATTCACCCTTAGAATTTACATAGTGCCGCAGAATAATTTTATCTGTTCCCAAATTATCCTGAATATCCCGCATTTCGGCATCACTGATATTAACATCTTTACCCCTCCAGTCACCAAACTCATAAGGTAAATCAATTTTAAATGAAGAACCTTGAGTTATATCTTGAACTTTGGTTAAATATGAAACCACCCAAAGGCCAACAAGGATAAAAATAACAATAACAATCCAGTATTTTATTTTTTCTTTTTCCATTGTAATAGTTTATTCATTCCAATTAAACCAAATAATGTAAATACAAATATCGCGTAACCGGAATAATCATGAAACTTACCGGTAGCTACTTCACTTCCATATTTATAGGCTATCCACAAAAGTAATGTAATTCTTAATATATTGCCCATAAAAGCAAGCGGAATTGAAACTAAAAAAAGTAGGTATTTTTTCGCTTTAGGTAAATCGGCCACATAGGCAAAAAGAGCTCCCAGCCCCAAAAGGGCAATGAGTGACCTCAGGCCGCTGCAAGGAGAACCTACAGTTAAAATTGTATTAGGCAAATAAACAATACTGCCGTCACAGAAAGCTGTTATGCCTAATTTATTTATTAAAAATGTTCCCGCCTTTGCCGCCAAAAGCTTCATTTTAAAACTAATATGAATAACTAATATCCTGGGGAGCGGCACCATAAAAATTAAGAAAAACAGGGGAAACCATATCTCCTTAGTATAATTAACACCTCCGAGATAAAGGCTCAATCCCACTAAAGTAATTAAAAGTGATACTCCTCCCATAAAACCAATATTCAATATCAAGGTGATAATATATAGAGCAAGCGAGGCTATTATTAAAATTAAACCGAGAGTGGATGTATCTTTTTTAAGCGCCTTTAGCTTGTCTCTTTTAAGGTAAATAAGAACAAGAGATATTAAAGGTACCAAATATCCATGGCTGTAATATGTTTCCGTAGCCTCAAACCTGATCATCATCCAGATAAATGTCGGTAGGTAAATAATAATAAGCAATATGAATATTATTGATAACTTAATTATTTTCGCGTATTTTTTTAACATTATTCCCCTAAAAACTCCAGGCGGCTCCTTATATTTTCTACCAAGGGGCTTTCCGGAAATCTTTCAACCGCCTGCTTATAGATTTCAAAGGCTTTATCGCGATTATTAAATTGCGCTTCATATATAGTACCAATAATCAGCATAGCTTGCAAGGCTAAAGGCGAATCTGAATTTTTTATAACATGTTCCTGAAGGTAATTAATAACCTCATGCCACTGCTCCTGATCATTGTAACAGTTAACCAATTGCTCAAGAGCAACTAAAGCATACGGTATATCTTCATTACTTTCTATAAAATCTTTATATAAACTCATGGCTTTGTTATATGCTTCACCCGCCTCAATATTCATAGCCCGTGATTTATAATAGCGCGCAATCAATATAGGCGCTCGAAGCCCCATTCGCGTATCAAAATATTCACTTATAACCTCCTCATAAATTTCTTCAGCCGAATCCCAATCTCCTCTTTCTTTATAAATCGAGGCAAGGGCAACCATAGCGGAAGCACATTGTTCTTTCATGTAAGGAAACTCTTCCATTATACAATTGTATTCCTTGATAGCTTTATCCAAATGGCCCTCAATAACATAAACATTAGCTATTAAAAGCATAGCCTGGGCAGATAAGGGCAAGGAAGGATAATTAATAGTAACTTGCCTAAGAACAATTATAACCTCAGGCGCTTTTTTTTTAATAATTTCATCTTTTTGAAACTCATTGGAAGTTTGATTAAGAGCTAATAATAACCTTTCGTACTCCCTATTAGCCAGCCAGAATTTTCTTTCCGCTTCATAACCGCCATAACAGCCTGTTACAGCCGCGACGAAACATATGATTAAAGATAGTAAGATTACTTTTTTAATTCTCATCGATATTCAAAACATATAAATTGGCAGTTAAACTAAAAACCAGCGTATCCGAAACAACAGCGATAAGTATTATCAATATAAATATCAAAGCTGTTATATCCGGTATAAACATATCCGAAATTTTTACTTGAAAAACTATAAAAAAACTCATTAAAAAATCAAGTAAGCGCGGCAAAAAAACTAACAAAAAAACGACAGGATATAGTTTTAATGAAAAAATAAAACTTTTCTTCAGCGCTTTAAAAGCGTTTTGTTTTTTTGTCATTATCGCGATAAAACAAAAAACGAATAAACTCTCAAAGATGATTAATACAAAAAAAGGAATGAAGTTTGACATAAAAATCCCGATTGCTGTTTGCCCAAAAAACTTTACCATTAATGATGGTATCATTCTATACAAAAGATAACTAATCGAAACTAAAAAAAACATGCATAAAAAAAGCGGCAAAAAACGCCTTACAGCCTTATTGAAATTCATCCAGAACCCCGGTTCCCTTCTATTATGATAATCATATACCATACCGCAGCATACAGCTGCCATAATACTTGTAATTAGGGGATTAATTAGAAAGTTTTTAATATTAATAAAGATTACGGGCAGAATAGTAAAATTGTGCGGATAATGTAAAAATTTAGGGCCAAAAAATTCTATTACGGGAGGGCCTAATATTTTTTTGAAAGGATAATAAGGCGATATATATATAAGACAAAGTATTCCAAGGCTCACAAAAGCTCTAAGCGTTAGAGGTATGAAGATTCTGGGGTAATCTTTTAAAAGCTTAAAATCTATCTTAATAACATTGAGAAATAAAAAATAGGCCTTTTTTATCATAAAATCTGTTTAGTTCTTTTCGGTATCTAAAAAACCGGAATTTTTGATCCATCTGAAGGTAACTAAACTTACCATTGCAAGCGCGATAATCATATATGTACCCTTAATATCCTTTAAGCCCAGAGCGATAAGCCCAAAAAAGAAAGTTACGGAATAAAGCGTTAAGACAACCCTAACGTGAGACTTATCCTTTATTAAAAGTCGATGGTGTATGTGGTTTTTGTCAGCCTTAAACAATGGTTTTTTCTTTACTAAGCGCCTCAATATAGACAATAAAGTATCTATCAATGGAACGGCCATCGCTATAATAGGCGCTAAGATCGCGATAAAAGTTGTACCCTTCCGATAACTTTCTAAGGCGATAATAGATAATACAAAACCTAAGAACATACTTCCGGTGTCCCCCATAAATATGCTGGCCGGATGGAAATTATAAGGCAAAAATCCCAAACAACTACCGGTTAAAGCCGCGGCAAACACCAAAAGAACGAAATTTCCACTAGATAGTGAAGCTATAAATAGAAAAAGAGAGATTATGGCACACACCCCGCAGGCCAAACCATCTAAACCGTCAATAAGATTAATGGCATTAATTATTCCTACAATCCATCCGGCAGTAATCATGAAAGACAAAACCTTAAGCCAAAAAGTTGTAGCCTCAAACCCAAAAAATTCCTCAATCCTGAAGCCAACGCTATAAGCTATTGCCGCGACAGTTATTTGCCCTGTCAACTTCATAAAAGCCGGCATATCCTTTAAATCATCGTAGATACCAATAGCAACAATAACAGAACCACCTAAAATAACTCCCCATATCTTGCTTGAAACAATACCCTGAATTAAAACAAGAACAACTGTGGTTACTATAATAAATGACAAAAATATTGCCAGCCCGCCTAAATTAGGAATTACACGTTTATGCACCTTGCGCCTGTTCGGTTTATCCAAAAAGCCTCTTAAAGAAGAAACTTTTCTTATCAACGGAGTGGCCAAAAAGGAAACGGCTGCGCAAATTATGAAAGTATAAATATAATATTTAAACATATTCTTTCAATAATTGTGACCCATAAAATGGGTTTACTTGTTTAGTTAAATTTTTATACTCATTTTCCTTTACAAGATAACGTTCTGCCATAACTCATGCAAAAACTCTTGCCATGGCATTATTTCTATCCCCTTATACAACCTCTTCTCTTTTTCGTTACAAACAACTATACTCCTCTTTGGAGAATATTCATCCTTAAAAACCATAAGTGCTTTAATATCTCTTTTATCTAAGCGAGATGTCCCTTTTACTTCTATGGCAATTTTGCCTTTTGCCAATACAAAATCTACCTCAAGTCCTGTTTTTGTCCTCCAAAAATTTATTTCGTAATCTCGACTGCTATAAGACCGATGGGCAAGCATTTCCATCAGCAAAAAATGCTCAAAAGCCCTACCGAATCCCTCGCCCTTCTCTTCTTGTATATATTGTCTTCTTAAGTAATTAGCAACTCCCACATCAAACAAATAATATTTGGGAGCTTTAGTTATGACTTTACGGGATTGTCTTTTTTTGAAAGGCTCTATTCTTACCGCCAGCAATGTATCCACAAGAATCTGATAATATTCTTTGACTGTCTTTGAATCTACTCCGCAATCACGCGCAATGTTGGAATAATTCGTAAGTTCACCGTGTGAATAACCAAAAGCATCAAAAAATCTTGAAAATGCGGTAATATTTCGGGTCAATCCTTCCGCGAAAACTTCTTCTTTCAAATAATCCTGCACATAAGCCTTCAAAGATTTTTTACACTGCTCATCATTTTGCAAATAATGCACAGGTATCATCCCATGATTTAAAATATGTAAAATATCGAAGTTTTTAAGTTCAGCTGTAACAAATGGGAACATTTCCAAACGCCATGCCCTTCCCCCTAAAAGATTAACGTGTCCTCTTTTTAGCTTTCTCGCGCTTGAACCGCAAAGAATAAACCGCAGGCCCTTATTTTCAATTAACCAGTGCACCTCATCCAACAGTTGGGGAATTTTTTGTACTTCATCCAGAATTATTGGATAACCTAAGATATTCTTATCTTTTGCAAGTATACGCTGCCTCAATAATGCTGGATTTTTAGAAATCTCAATAAAAATGTCTGTCTTTAAAAAATCATACATCAAGCTATTAGGAAAATGTTTCTTTAAATACGTAGTTTTACCTGTTTTTCGCGGTCCCCACAAAAATGCCGATTGTTTACTTGGAAGTTTTATATTTAAAATTCTCTTTATCTTTTCCATTTTGCAATACCTTCCATATTACTCTTACTAAATTGGAGTATACACCATTTTTAGCACAGAATCAAGCTTTTTATGGTAGTTTTTTTACTATCAGTTTGAACCCGCAAAGCACCTAATGAAAGCGGCATCTGAAATATCTTTAATATCTTTTAGTCTTTTCCCCGTTAAAATAGTATTCTTTGACCCCATTTATATGCCCCTATTGGGTATTTATCAAGAACTAAAACATGCAAATCCAGTTTTATCAAAGACCTCTCCCTCATGAACCTTTCGCTTGTTCGGTTTATCAA
>CBDUVS010000036.1:0-10308 GCA_965370735.1 uncultured bacterium
ATTTTTTATATAAACCACCTTAGTCTTTAAAGAGAGAATGGGTTTAGCGTCAATAATCCTCTTGGAGTTTACATCAGGATAAACTCCATAAAGAATAATCCCCGGCCTAACCAAATTAAAATGGGCTTGTTTATAATGAAGCGTTGCTAAACTGTTGGCTGCATGGTAAATATCTATTTTAATCTTGGCAGTTTCCACATCTTTAATAATTTGATTAAACCTATCCAGCTGCTTCAAAGTAAAATCATGGTCTTTATCCACGCTGGAAAGATGGGTGTATAGCCCTTTTATTTCAATATGCTCTAAATTATTTATCTTCCTAATGGCCTCAAGGGCATCTTTATACCAAAACCCGAGGCGCCCCATGCCGGTATCAATTTTTACCTGAACAACGGCCGCTTTCTTCATCGAACTGGCGATTTCATCTATTTTAAAAGCTGTTTTCTCGTCAGTAATCGTCACCTCTAAGTCATATTCCAAGGCCTTGATGAGGCCTTCATCAAGAGTATTACCTAGTATTAAGATAGGTGTTTTTATATTATTTTTTCTAATTCGCACACCTTCTTCAACATAAGCCACGCCTAAATAATCAACCTTATCTATCAAAAACCTGGATATCTCCACAATTCCGTGGCCGTAGGCGTTGGCCTTAACTGTAGCTAGAATCTTTACTTTAGATCCGATAACCTGCCTTATCTGCCGGAGATTATCCTCCAGGGCATTTAAGTTTATATCCGCGTAAGTATGATAATAATTCTCTTCTGTTTTCATATTTTTTTAGGCTTAGTGATATTGGCGTATTGAGAATGCAAGTATAACGGTTCAATTTCAGTATTTTTAGTTTTCATTTTCTTATTCAATTTAGAATTCTCAAAAGTCAAGCGGGCTATATTCGCGGCTTTAGGCAGCCATTTTTTTTCATCGGCAAAAACAGCTGTCTTAAATACCTTTTTTAATTCTTCTTTATAAGAATTTATCCCATCTTTTGTAAAAATAACATCCTTTTTATATTTTTTTGAAAGCTTAAGAATATATTTACAAAAATCCTCTAGAGACAGTAATTGATAATCACTTATACGCTCTAACTTGCCCATATCATTATTTAAATAAGCGCAACCATAGACCCTTTGCTTGCGGGCATCCTCAATGACAACTATTAACCTCTCCGGCTCTTTAATATTAAAAGCCGCCGCGTCAAAAGAGGAAATGCCTATGAGCCTTCTTTTACTTGCAAATACCAAACCTTTAGCTGCCGCCAGGCCTATCCTTAAACCCGTAAAAGAACCGGGCCCCCTGCCGACAGAAATGATATCAATATCATTAATTACCATTTTGCACTTTTTTAATAAACTATCAATTTCTTTTAAAAGTAAGCGGTTATGCTCAAACTTTTTAAGTTGCCTGTTTTTTTCTTTAACTATCTTATAGTTCTCACTGAGAGCTAAACTAAGAAGCCTGCTTGAAGTATCAATAGCTAATATTTTCATTTTTTAAATTTCTCAATGATATTATTGTACCTGTCTGATTTACTTTTAAAAGTTATTTTTCTTTTATGCTCTGATAAGAATTTAATACCTATTTCCAGGTACTCTCGAGGTAAAAGTTCCTCTATTTTATCAGCCCACTCTATACAACAAACCCCATCGCCATAAAAATATTCTTCATAGCCTAGAAGCTCCACTTGTTCTAAATAATCCAGGCGGTAAAGATCAATGTGATATAAAGGCAATTTACCTTTATACTGCCTGATAAGCACAAACGAAGGACTAATTACCTGCTTTTCTTTAATATTCAATCCCCTGGCTATACCCTTTACAAAAGTGGTCTTGCCTGAGCCTAAATCCCCGTAAAGAGCTAAGACATCCTGCGCGTTTAAATACCCGGCTAATTTAGCGGCAATATCTTTTGTTTGACTTTCGTCTATAGAATTTATAGTTATCATTTAAAATGCCTATATTTACTTTTAGGCTTAACTTTATGTTTTTTACCACACCTATCTTGATAGTAAAAACCTTCTTTTTTATCCACTATAAGCCCTATTTCACTCACTTTTAATTTGAAAGATTTTGGCCAATTTTTTATTAGCTTATCAGCTTTTTTCTTCTCAATGGTAAATAAGAGTTCAAAGTCTTCTCCGTCATATAAAGCATTCTCAAAAGAAGAACTTTCTTTAGATATAGGAATATTTTCTTTATAAAGCTGCGCGCCAACATTGCTTTGTCCAATTATACGCCCTAAATCCTGCGCGAGTCCGTCTGATAAATCAATCATAGAAGTAGGTTTAAATTTTTCAACTAAGTATCTGGCCTCTTTCAGGCGGGGCGTAAAGGTAAGATGTTTTCCTTTTATGGAACCGCCAAGTTTTCCGGTCACGAATATCAGTTCACCTTTTTTAGCCGTATCGCGATAGGTAACTTCTGTTTTTTTAGCCAGGCCTATTAAGGCAATATTGACAATTAGTTTCTTTGACCTTGAAATATCACCTCCGGCAATTAAAACTTTGAATTTTTGAGCGGTTTTTTTTATTCCATTATAGAGTGCTTTTATATTTTCTAAGCTATAATTCTTAGGTAAGCCTAAAGAAACTGTCGCGTATTTTGGTAGTCCTCCCATAGCGGCGATGTCACTTATATTGCGAGATAGAGCCTTATGTCCGATAGCTCTCCAAGAAGCCGTTTTTAAACTAAAATGAACCCCCTCAATAAGCATATCCGAAGTAAATAACAACAAATGTTTCTCAGGGAATTTGATTACAGCCGCGTCGTCTCCTATATGCTTGAGAAAACTCTTATCTGTCTCTAAGTGAGATGTAAGTTGCTCAATTAACTCAATTTCATTTATATCTTTTAAGCGCATAATTTTATTCCACTCGCGATTTAGCTACTTAACCCTTTTACGATAAACAAAAACAAGGTTATACAGCTGTTATGAATAATGTGTATGGTAATGCTCGACAATAAGCTGCCGCTTTTTTCATATATATAGGCTAACAAAATTCCTAAAAAGAAAATTGGTAGAAACCCTACAAAAGTCATATGTAACAAAGAAAAAAGCGCGGAACTCAAGAGAATACTTAAAAAAGTACCTATCTTTTTTCTTAAAGCCGGGTACAAAAAACCCCTAAAAAATAACTCTTCAATAATGGGGCCAATGAGACAAATGCAAAGCACAAAATAAAAAAGAAGCCAGGGCCTGCCTTCAATTGAAAAAACATTCAAAAGAGGGTTTTCCTCCGGAGCCATCTTAAAAAAGTCCGATAAACCCAGAGACATTAAAAGGGCAATGAAAAGAAAAGGTAAATAGCTGATGTATGCTACCAATCCTAATAAAGCACTCCGAATAAAGCTTTTTATATTTACACCCAGTGATCTAAAAAAAGATTGTTTGTATTTAAAGGTAATAAAATAAAGCATAACTAAGGCTATAATAGAATAGGATAAAGTAAATCCCAAAGCCATGCCTTCAAAACTATCTAAAACAACAACGGTATCTTGAGACCTTAAGAAAAAACGAGTTAATAAACAAAATGATCCACTCGCGAAAAATAAACGAATAATGGCTAAGAAAGAAAAATAAAGGATTACAGCTCTTACGACATCAGCTACACTCCAAGGTTTTTCCTTTAGATCACCCAGACGCGGAACAATATTTCTATTCCTGGAACGCAAGACAAAATAAATAACGTCTAAAACAACACCGCCGACAAAACCCAAAACTATTAAAAAAGTGACTCCAAAGAGGCCCCAAGCATAGACATTACCCTCAAGAATTAAGTCTTTTACTGCTTCTTCACTGGGAAATTCATCCTTCCATTCGACTATCTGGCCGGCCTCAAAGATAATACCGGGCGAATTCGTAAGCCAAGCGGAATTAATTAAATAGTTAAGGGCTACAAGAAGGATAATCAAGATAAGATATAATTTATTGTGTCTAAGAAAAGTTATAAGAGTGTCTTTAGTATACATTATTCTTTCTTTATTCTGGGAAATAAAGGGTCGGCTTTGGATACACTTTTATCAACTTCCAACTTGCCCCACTTAAATAATTCATCAAATTCATCACCGCTTAAATGATCTTTGAGGCCTAATTGGCTCAGCATTTCAGCAGCTGTTTTGGGAATAAAGCTGGATACGGCTACGGAAACTATTCTTAAAACTTCCAAAAGGTTATAGATAACAGTTTTCAGGCTTTGTTCATCTGTTTTTTTCAGCTGCCAGGGTTTTGAGTCTTCAATATATTTATTAGCTTTATTAATCAAATCCCAGATTAAGTCTAAGGCCCCATTTAGATCCAATAAGCTCATAGCTTGAGTCAATTTATCAGCCAGGCTTCTAGCTTCAGCTACTAACGCGTCATCTTTATAGGCATTATTTTTAGGCTCTGGAATTATCCCATCAAAATACTTTTCAACCATAGTTAAACTTCTATTTAATAAATTACCTAAATCATTTGCCAAATCGCTGTTATATCGCTGAATAAAAGAATCGTGGGAAAAATCCCCATCTTGGCCGAAAACTATACCCCTTAAAAGAAAAAGTCTTATAGGGTCAGCTTTAAATTCTTTTGTGAGCGGTATGGGATCAACTATATTTCCCAAACTCTTACTGATTTTCTTGCCTTCGGCTGTCAGGTAACCGTGGACATAGACTTTTTTCGGCAATTCAATTTCAATCGATAAAAGCATCGCCGGCCAGATAACAGAATGAAACCAGTTAATGCCCTTTCCAATAAGATGCAAGTCGGCCGGCCAGTAAGTTTTGAACTTATCGCCCTTTGGATAATCCAAAGCTGAAATATAATTAATCAGGGCGTCAATCCACACATATATTTTATGTTCTTTATCAAAAGGCATGGATATGCCCCAATCAATATCTTTTCTGCTAACGCTTAAATCATTCAAGCCCTCTTTAACCCTGTTAATCATCTCGTTTTTTCTTGTCTCGGGTGCCGCCAGGTTATTTTTTAAAAGCGCGAGTATTTTATCTTGGTATTTGCTTAATTTAAAAAAGTAACTTTCTTCACAGATAACTTCCGGCTTAGCATTGTGTTCAGAGCATTTACCATCTACAAGCTCCTTTTCGGTAATAAAAGCTTCGCACCCCTGACAATAAAGGCCTTCATACTGTCCTTTGTAGATATCGCCTTTATCATACATTTTCTGAAGGACGAGTTGAGAAATTTTAGCATGTCTTTCTTCGGTTGTTCTAATAAAACAATCATAAGAAATATTTAGAGCTTCACACAGCTCCACAAACTTCTGAGAATTTTGCTTCACAAAAGCCGCTACATCCACACCCGCTTCCTTAGCAGCGGCAACATTCTTCTGGGCATTTTCATCAGTACCGGTTAAGAAAAAAACATCCTCACCCCTTAACCTGTGCCAACGGGCAATAACATCCGCGCAAACCTTTTCATAAGCATGCCCTATATGAGGAGCAGCGTTGGCATAATCAATCGCGGTAGTTATATAATACTTATTGTTCTTTTTGTTGCTCTTTTTGATCATTGTATTTTACCTGGATTATTCTATTGTCTTCAAGCTCAACTGAAACTAATCTGTTTAGCACGTCAAGATCAATAACCGTACCTTTACCCGAAGGAGTTTTAATAATCTGGCCTTCTTTGGGTAAATCTTTTAACGCTTTCTTATACATTTTATATTCGAAACTCAGGCAGCACATCAGCCTGCCGCACAAACCGGATATCTTTGAAGAGGCAAGTGGCAGCCTCTGGTCTTTGGCCATCCTGATAGTTACCGGCTCAAAATTCTTTAAAAAACCGGCGCAACACAAAGGCCTGCCGCAGGGGCCAAGCCCACCTAAAAATTTGGCTTCATCTCTAACCCCTATCTGCTTGAGTTCAATGCGCGCCTTAAAAACCGCGGCTAAATCCTTAACTAAATTTCTGAAATCTACCCGGCCTTCGGCTGTAAAATAAAATATTATTTTTGAGCGGTCAAACGAATACTCAACATCAATAAGCTTCATGGGAAGTTTATGCTCTTCAATTTTCTTTACGGCCGCCTTGAGAGCTCCCTTGGCCTTTTTTTCATTTTCTTTTATCTGGCGAATATCATGAGCCGTAGCCAATCTTATTATATTTCTTAAGACATCCTCGGCTTCATTGTCCATTATCTTTTCAATTTCTGAAATCACCTGGCCGTATTCCAGGCCCCTGTCAGCTTCAACAATAACATAACTTCCGATGTTAAGTTTTAACTCACCAATATCATAATAGGCAACCTTACCGGCTTCTCTTATTTTTACCTGAACAACTTCATGCATCTATATAACCTCAACTTTCCATCATCTCTTTAAAGGATTGGGCTGTATCAATTTGGCACAATCTTAAGTTAACATTAGCCATAGAATAACGGTACATCTTATCAATAGTTTCTATAGCTCTGGTGATTTTTCCAGCATCTAACTTGTTTATATATTCTAAAAATCCTTGATTCATTTCTGTCAAAAATAGGCTCTTATCATTTATATTATTCTTTAAACAAGCCGCGTCTCTAAAAAAACAATAAAGTATTTTTAGGGTTTGGCGGTAATCATTTTTATCTTCAAAATTAAAATAATCGAGGTAATTATTATCTTTAACTTTAATGAAACCTTCAATAGCCCCACTACCCTCTTTTATTGCCAAATTTCCATTTCCCACGACTCTCCGGCCGTTTAGCCTGATAATCTTACACCTGGATATAATTGTCTCTAAAAGCCCGATAACCTCATTACTTAAAAGAAATATAATTGTATCTAAAGGAGGCTCTTCTAGAGTTTTTAAGAAAGCGTTCTGAGCCGCCTCATTCATTTTGTAGGCCTCATTAATTATAACAACTTTTTTTTTGGCCTCATAAGGTTTCAAATTAACCTTAGAAGAAATATTCCTAATGGAATCAATTTTAATCGTCACCGCTTTATTTTCCGCCTCGAGCCAAATAACATCCGGATGTGATAATTTTTTTACACGTTCAATACTATCAGACTTGAAATTTGAATCATCTATCAACTCAGCGGCAATTTCTAAAACCGTCTCTCTGGCATAATCCTCATTAGAGCACAAAACTAAATATGCGGTTGATAATCTGTCGCGCTTATTTAAAAACCCAAAAAATTCCCTGGCCTTTTCTCTATCAAACAATTCACTAGAGGATTTCATTTACCTTCTCTCTAATCTCAAGCTGGACTTCATCCATCTCACCGGCGGAAAATATCACTTTTATTCTCTCTGGGTATTTTTTAGCTAACTCCAGATATCCTTGCCTGACTTTATCATGGAATTCGGTACCTTTTTTTTCAATGCGGTCGGCCGGACGCGAAAACGTCGCTCTTTTAAGCCCTAATCTGACGTCAACATCAAGCAGGATGGTTAGGTCGGGCTCAACCCTCATTTCATTTATAAATTTACTAAATCCCTCTATAGTGAACTCGGGGCAATTTCCGGCATAGACCTGATAGGCTATAGTAGCATCGTTAAATCTATCACAGATAACAATTTTATTATCTTCTAAGAAAGGGGTAATCTTTTCTTTAATGAGTTGAGAGCGGGCCGCCAGATAGAGATAAAGCTCACAAAGATTGGCCATACCGCCTAAAGCTGTATCTAAAAGAATTTGCCTGATTTTTTCACCTATTTGAGTGCTGCCCGGTTCCCTTAAAACCTCAACCTCAATACCTTTTTCTCTTAGATATTCAACTAAAAGCTTTATGTGAGAACTTTTGCCGCTGCCTTCAGGGCCTTCAAAAGTTATAAATTTTCCTCGCTTATCTTTCATATCTATTGATTCTATCAAAGACTTAGAGCGCATTCAAGTAAAATATAGGGGTAAAACAGTAAGTGGATGGTTTAGTAGCTTGTTTAGCCTTTCAAACCCTGCATCTTAATTCCCTCAACAAAGAATCTCTGAGTGAAGACAAACATTATAACCAAGGGAATTATAGCCATAAAAGCACCTGCCATTAAAAGTTCATACTGGGTGCCAAAACCTGTATCCTGAAAATAGGCTAAACCTACAGGCAGGGTTTTCATCCTAACACTGTTGGTTACAATTAAAGGCCACATAAAATTCATCCAGGAACCTAAAAGAGTAAAAACAGTCAGGGTCGCCAACGCGGGCTTACTTAAAGGAAGGATTATGTTCCAGAAAATTCTTAAGAAATTGCAGCCATCTATTTTAGCGGCATCCTCTAAATCGACTGGAATAGTCATAAAGAACTGCCTTAACATAAACGTACCATACGCGCTAAACATACCGGGTATAATGAGGGCCCTATAGGTATCGACCCAGTTGAGCCAGTTCATAAGAATATAGACAGGTACCAAAACTACAGCATAAGGGATCATCATGGTTGCCAGATATCCTAAAAACAGTTTATCCCTGCCTGGAAAATTAAGCCTGGAGAATGAATAAGCCGCCATAGCACTAGTTAGAACTTGGCCCAAGGTAACAAGAAGCGACACGATAAAGCTGTTCCAGTAAAAACGCATAAAGGGCATAACCTCTATGACCTTGCTATAATTCTTCCAAACCGGCTTAACACCTTTGAGCACTTTATCGATTGAAATTTCTTTAGTTCTAAAATGAGTAACACCATCTTTAACAGATACGATATCAAGTGTAGCCACGCCGCTTAAAATTTCAACTTCGTCCCAGCGGGGGAATTTCCTATTCTTTGAAGTGTTGACTAAATTAATCTTATCCCAGGGAGTCCACCAGCGACGCCATTCGACATCTATGCTTCCTTTGGATATAGTATCTTTAGTACCTTTTAAAGCACCGCTTACATACTCAATTTCATATATTTCATTAATAACATTAACTTCTACCTTATTACCATCCTCAATAATATAACTATAATCGGGAATCCATTTAGGCGGATAAACAAATACATCAGCTGGAGTCTTAAGCGATGTTGAGATCATCCAGACAAGAGGTATTATCATAAAAACGGCAACCAGGCTCAGCAATATATAATAAGTCGCGCTAACCTTTTCACCGGGCTTTTTCCTGTTTAATACATTTAATTTACTAAGGTCTCTTTTATTATCACTCATTTATAACACCTGTATATTAAGTATAATGAACTAATTTTCCGCCATATCGCCAGTTTATTAATGTAGCTCCAAATATAAGCACAAACATAAACCAAGCCAGGCAACAAGCATATCCAAAATTATGCCATGTAAAGAAATTGTCGTATATGTAATACATTAAAGTCGTACTGGCGCCATGAGGGCCGCCCTTGGCAAAGATATAAGCGAACATAAACCCACCCTGAAAACCGCCGATAACACTCATAACCGCGATGAAAAATGTTGTCGGTGAAATCATAGGCCAGGTTACCGCCCAAAATTTCTGCAAACTGGTCGCTCCATCTATATCCGCGGCCTCATAAAGCTCCTTGGGTATATTCTGCAAGGCAGCTAAATATAAAATCATATTAGTGCCGCCAATATATGTCCAAGTACTGGCTATAATCATTGATGGCTTAATCCACTCGGCGCTCAGCCAGTGAACGCCCTCTAAGTTAAGATTAAATAAATCACCTAAATTTCGTATAAAGGTATTTATGATACCGTAATCATAATTATAAATCCAGAGCCACAAAAGAGCCACGGCAACTGTCTGACACATAGTCGGCAGGAAAAAAATAGTCCTAAAAACAACAATTCCTTTTTGCTTTTTATTTAGAAGTAAAGCCAAAATTAACGCGCCTGCCATAGCGAAAGGAATACCTACCATTAAAAATATAGTATTCCAGAGATACTTCCAGAATAGGGGGTCATTAGCAATGATAGACCCAGCTTCTTTATGAAAACCTAAAAGCTGCATAAAGTTCTCCATGCCCACAAAGTTTACATTAGGAGGCCAACTCAAAGATAAACCTTTATATTCAAAAAAACTTAATAGTAGGGAGGTAACTACGGGAAGTAGAGTAAATACTAAAAAACCTAAGAGGTTAGTTAAAAGAAATAAATACGCGAATAAAACCTCGATCTTTTTTTTATTTATATGCTTTTTTTTCAATTTCATAGCTTCATGATACTATTATAGAACGAATAAGAAACTCACGCAAGAATAAAAAGCGCCTCATTTTTTAAGGCGCTTTTAATGAAGTTATTCCTTATTTCCTTTTTTGAGATAGCTTCTTAAATTCTTTAAAAAGCCTTTATCTTCCCGCTCAGCATCCTTTTCAGTTGCCTTCGGAGCAGCTTTTATCGTCTTTTTGTGAGCTGTCACTTTTACCTCTGGCTTAAGAGTTGTCTTCTTTTCTTCTTTAGCGGGTTTTACTACCTCTTCTTTAA
>CBDUVS010000037.1:0-10084 GCA_965370735.1 uncultured bacterium
TATGTCTTGTATCTTGTAACTTGAATATTGGATGAGGATTGGTGAGTTAAACTTAAATAATTTTGACAATACGAAAGCGATTAATAGGGAGTAAAAATGAAGACATTTGAAGTGAACGTAAAGGCCGTTAGGCATCTTTTGGGCTTAGAAATAACTTTGTCTAAGTCTTCATTAAAAGTGATAGGCGTTGGAGTATTTGTTTTTTTAACAGCTATAGGCGCCTATATAAGGGTACCCCTATTTTTTACTCCTGTTCCGTTAACGATGCAGACATTGTTTGTTCTTCTCTCCGGCGCGATATTAAAAAAGAAATACGGTTCTATTTCTCAGATGTTGTACGTTGCTTTAGGTGCTTTAGGTTTACCTTTGTTCGCGGGAGCTGTCTCCGGCTCTGGAATTATTTTGGGCCCGACAGGCGGTTATCTTATGGGATTTATTTTGGCTTCTTTTGTTTTAGGTGTTCTGTTGGATAAAAGAGAGAGGTCATTATTTGGGTTGATTATTTCGTTTGTTTTTGTTAGCATTCTTATTTTAACATTAGGTTCCCTTTGGCTTAAAGTTTTCTTAGGTGTGGGTATAAAGCAAGCTTTCATGATAGGCTTTTTACCTTTTATCGCGGGGGATATATTAAAATGCTTGTTAGCCGCGACTGTTTACGATAAACTAAAACACAAATTTTAAATTGTTTATTATCAGAGCTCATCATCTTTTATGCGTCCTCGGATTTAAAGGGTATGGTTATAATGAGAGTTTCATTGATAACTTTACAAAAATTCACAAGGAAGTAAAAAAGAAATCAACCGTAATAAAAATAGTATGTGAAAAAGACGATGTGTGTAAATGTTGTCCTAAATTAAGGACAACATGCCTGGAAGATATAAACCCGGGGAATATTGATAAAGCTGTTCTCTCTAAGCTTAAGATCGATTCCGGCAGCATTTTTAAAAGTGAAGCCATATACAGAAAATTGACAGATAGTATTGAAGTTGAGGATTTAGATGTTATTTGCGCGTCTTGCCCCTGGTTGGAAAAAGGTTGGTGTAAGCAGGGGCTCAAAGAATTAAAAGATAAATTGGCGGTGTAGCTCAGTTGGTTAGAGCAGTCGGCTCATACCCGGCGCGTCGGCCGTTCGAGTCGGCCCACCGCTACCATTATTCTATAATGATTTATGATAATTTTATTTCAGAAGTAAAAAAGTACCACATGTTTCATCCTCAAGAGAAGGTGTTACTTGCCGTTTCCGGCGGGCCAGATTCCGTTGCTTTACTTTTATTGTTTTTAAGGCTAAAGAAAAAACTCGATCTAGACCTTTCAGCCGTTCATATCAATCATAATTTAAGAGCAAGTGAATCAAATTCTGATGAAAAGTTTGTCAGGCGGCTCTGTAAAGAGCATAATATAAATTTATATATAAAAAAAATTAGTGTTTCTGTATTGGCCAAAAAAGAAAAACTTTCTTTGGAGGACGCCGCTAGAGAAGCTCGCTGTAGAACTTTTGAGAAAATATGCAAAAAATACAAAATAAAGAAAGTTGTTTTAGCCCACACCAAAGACGACCAGGCGGAAACTTATCTTATGCGCCTTTTAAGAGGAGCCGGGCTTAAAGGGCTCTCGGGTATATGGCCCGTAAGGGAACATAAAGACTTAGTTTTCATGAGACCTCTTTTAGGGGTATCCAAAGCGGAGATTATTCGCTTTTTAAAGCAAGAAAAGCAGAATTATCGAATTGATTCTTCAAATTTAAAGCCGGATTTTCTTAGAAATAAGATTAGATTGAAAACCATACCTTATTTAAGGAAGAATTTTAACCCTCAGCTTTGCGATATTCTAAGCCGTCAAACCGATGTTTTAAGACAAGTTTATCAATATATTCAAAAAGAAGCAGAGTTGATATACGCGAGAATTTGTACTAAATCTAAAAAGGGCATAGATATTGATTTAGTTAAATTTCGTGAGCTTGATACCGCCCTGGCTTTTGAGGTTTTAAGGCTCTGCTTGTTAAGCGTCAAGGGCCACCTTAAAGACATTTCTTATGATAATTTGAATGCCTTATGGCAAATGAGCCAAAATAAAGCCGGCAGTAAGGTTGTAATTCTTTCAGACGAAATAAGAGGCGTGAGAGAATATTCGAGCTTAAGAATTTTAACAAATTTAAAAGCTAAAGCGGGAAGTAAAGTTAGAAAAAATAAACCTAAGCGATTAAAGATTCCCGGAATTACCGAATTTAAAGACCTTAATTGCAAAATTTATACTAAAATATTAAAACCGAAAGGTAAAATTAACTCTAAAAATGATTCTTCAGTTGAGTATATTGATTTTGATAAAATTCAGGGTTATCTAAGGCTTAGAACAAGGGTGATTAAAGATAAATTTACACCGCTGGGATTAAAAAATCGCAAAAGCCTTAAGAATTTCTTTATTGATTTAAAAATACCCGTTTCGCAAAGGAATAATATTCCACTTGTTATTGACAATGAGAATATTGTCTGGGTGGCGGGTTTTAGGATATCGGAAGACTATAAAGTGAATAAGGAGACCTGCCGAATCTTAAAGCTAAAGATTACCGAATTATTGAGATAGCTCGACAGCAACCTTAATTTTGATTTTGGTAAAATGTTCGAGGTTTCGCCTCGAACAAGAACCTTCACAATTTAACCAAATTACATATCTTTAAGATTTTTTATTGCTTATTTAACTTTAATTTGATATAATTAAACAAATTTAATTTAAGAGAGGATCTTTATGGCAAACAATTATAAAAGGCCTAAAAAACCCAATAAAAAGAATAAAAACAAGCAGCAAACAACGTCTCAGAACAATGCCACTCTTATTATACTTGTGGTTGCTATGTTATTTAGTCTTTTTTATCTGAATCGCGCTTATTTTACGGAAGAACAGCTTACTTATGGTGAATTTTTTAGTATTGTAGCCGGCAATAAAGAAACTCAGCGTATAGAGTCAGTCACTTTGCAGCGGGAAAACGGCACTGTTTACGGAAAATTTACAGATGGTACAAATTTTAGGGTTATAGTTCCTCAGAATGATCCGGAATTAGTCAGTTTGCTTAAGAAAAATATCGAAGGCGGGAAATTTGATGTGAAAGCTCCTAATTTACTTGCCCAAATTGCTATCGCAGTCGCGCCAATGATAATCCTTATTTTCATTTTTTGGTTTTTCTTTATTCGTAAAGCAGCCCAAGAAGGTAAGCGGATATTTTCTTTTGGCCAAAGTAAGCCGCATCAAAATATTGGCGGCCGGATAAATATTACCTTTAACGATGTTGCCGGTGTCGATGAAGCCAAGGAAGAACTGCAGGAAATAATTGAATTTTTAAAGAACCCTAAAAAGTTTCAGAGTTTAGGCGGTAAAATACCTAAGGGTATACTTTTAATGGGCCCTCCCGGATGCGGCAAGACCTTACTTGCTAAAGCTGTCAGCGGCGAGGCAGGGGTGCCTTTCTTTAGCATCAGCGGATCGGATTTCGTGGAAATGTTTGTCGGTGTAGGCGCTTCTCGTGTAAGAGATTTGTTTAGTAAAGCTAAAAAGTCAGCCAAATTAAGCGGTAAAGGCGGAATTATATTTATAGATGAAATCGATGCCGTTGGCAGGCAGCGTTTTTCGGGTATAGGGGGCGGCCATGACGAAAGAGAACAGACTTTGAATCAGCTTTTATCGGAAATGGACGGTTTTAATACTCAAGAAGGGGTCATTCTTATTGCCGCGACTAACCGCCCCGATGTATTAGATCCGGCTTTATTAAGGCCCGGAAGATTTGATAGGCAGATTGTAGTCGATAGGCCGGATATAAAGGGTAGAGAAGCTATTCTTAAAGTGCACGCAAGAAATATTAAATTAAAACCGAGCATTAACTTAGCTTTAATTGCCAGGCGCACGCCGGGCTTTTCAGGAGCTGATTTGGCTAACCTGGTCAATGAGGCTGCCCTCTTAGCCGCCAGAAAAAACAAGAAAACAGTTGAACTTGAGGAAATGGAAGCGGCTATTGAAAGGGTTGTAGCCGGCCCAGAGAGAAAATCCAGAGTAATTAGTGATTATGAAAAATCATTAATCGCCTATCATGAGTCAGGCCACGCTTTATTAGCTTTGCTAATTGATGAAGTTGACCCCCTGCATAAAGTATCTATAATTCCCAGAGGGGCAAAGGCATTAGGTTATACTCTTCAGCTTCCTCTTGAAGACAGGTATATTATAACTCAAAAAGAGCTAATGGGGAAATTGGTTGTTCTTTTGGGGGGGCGAGTAAGCGAAGAGTTAATTTTTGGTGAAATATCAACGGGGGCTCAGAATGATTTAGAGGTTGCCACCAAGATCGCGCGCCGGATGGTTTGTGAATTTGGAATGAGCCGGAAATTGGGCCATTTAACTTTAGGCCACAGACGGGATCAAATATTTTTAGGCCGTGATATCGCCGAAGAAAAGAATTACAGCGATGAAACAGCCAGGCTGATTGACAGTGAAATAAAATCAATCATAGATGAAGCTTATCTTAGAGCGCAATCTATTTTAAGCCATCATAGAGAAGAACTTAAAAAAGTAGCTGAAAAGTTAAAAGTAGATGAAATTCTCTACGGCGAACAGGTAAAACAATTAGTAGTTTTAGGTGATAATGAAAGTAAGAATAATAACTCTAAAAAATGATTTAGACGCTTTAAAAGGTATACATAGTGTAGGAGTTTACCCTGAGAGTATAAAGCTTCTTAAGCCTAAAGCGTTTCATTTGATAATTAAACTGGAAAAAATTAACAGCGCCGCCTGTAATATTATTAAACAGGAGATGCTCTCGGTTGGAGCTGACGCGGCTGTTGCCAAGGACGTTATAACCGGCAGGATAAAAGATTCTAATTGTTTGCTCTTTGGAAATATTTCGCAATTTAATAAATTTTGCCATAAACTCAAGAGACAGCCTTTGGGCCTTAAAGAGATTGGACGGCAAATAAATGAAGTCATAACTAACTATCGGAAAGTTAAATATACCTTTAGATGCGGTTGCTATAAACTTTATCCGGGCAAAAAAGTGTATATAATGGGCATTTTGAATGTAACGCCCGACTCTTTTTCCGACGGCAATGTTTTTTACAAACCTGAAGCGGCAATTAAGCACGGCCTTGATTTAGTTAAAGCCGGAGCTGATATTATTGATGTTGGCGGAGAATCAACCAGGCCGGGTGCCGAAAGAGTTAGTTCTAAAGAGCAAATTAGAAGAGTTGTTCCGGTGATAGAGGCTTTGAAAAAGAAAATTAAGCGGCCGATTTCTATTGATACCAGAGATTCTAAAGTTGCTGAAGCGGCCATAAAAGCCGGAGCTTCAATTATTAATGATGTTTCCGGTTTAAGATATGACGCGAAGATTGCTCAAGTGGCCGCGAAATATAAATCCGGCTTGATTCTTACGCATTCAAAGGGTACTCCTCAATCAACGCGGAAGAACCCGAAATATAACTCTTTAGTACCGGAAATTATAGACAGTTTGAATAAAAGCGTTTCCTTAGCTATTAAGTATAAAGTAAACGCGGAGCAAATAGTTATAGATCCGGGAATTGGTTTTTTTAAAACAACAGAACATAATTTGAAAATAATAAATAACCTGGCTGAATTAAAAATATTAGGTTATCCTATTTTAATAGGGACATCACGCAAGTCGCTTATCGGTAATGTACTTAACTTACCGGTTGAAAAAAGACTCGCGGGAACGATAGCAACAGTTGTATATTCAATATTAGAAGGTGCTAATATAATAAGGGCCCATGATGTCAGGGAAATTTCTCAGGCCATTAAGATGCTTGAGGCGATAACTAAAGCGGGTAATACATGATAGATAAAGCAATAAATATCTGGGATATGGTTTCTCCTTATTTGGAGATTGCTGTTTTATGGTATGCTCTGTATATTCTTCTTGTTTTCATCAAAGGAACCAGAACAGTCCAGGTTTTAAAGGGGTTACTGATTCTTTTATTCGCTTTTATATTAAGTCAGATGCTCGATTTAGAAGTTATAAATTGGATTCTTTTTAAGGCTTTTGGTATCGCCGTTATTACTTTTTTAATTGTCTTTCAGCCGGAATTAAGAAGAGGATTGGCCAGATTGGGGCAGAGTCCGTTTTTTGGAGTTTTCTCCAGAGAACACCAGAAGATAATTGATGAAATCGTAAAGGCGGCTGTAGCCCTTTCAGGTAGAAAGATTGGAGCTCTTATTGCCCTGGAGAGAGAAATAGGGCTAAAGACATACATTGAAAGCGGTATTCATGTTTCAAGTAAGATTTCGAGTGAGTTAATTGGTACTATTTTTATGCCCAACACACCTTTGCATGATGGTGGTTTAATTATTAGGGGAAACAGAATTCAGGCAGCCGGTTGTTTATTTCCTCTAATTGAAAACCCCAAGGTCAGTAAGACATTAGGCACCAGACATAGAGCGGCTTTGGGCTTATCAGAAGAAACAGACGCGGTAGTAATAGTAATCAGTGAAGAAACCGGTTTAATATCTATAGCAGTTGCCGGCAAACTAACGCGCAATCTGGATGAAAGCAGTTTGCGTAAGTCTCTGGATAAATTATATGGCCCGGAGAAAAGAATGAAATCTTTAAAGCATCAACTTGATGACCACGCGGAGGATGGTTTAGATGAAGAAGTGGTGTCTTAATAATCTGGGTTTAAAAATACTATCCCTATGTTTAGCGGCCATGCTTTGGCTGTTTGTTAATGCCGAGTTAAACTCTAAATATAAATTTGAGAGAAAACCGGTTGATCATATTAAAATAAGTATTTTAAGACAAGGCCAGAAAGTGATCATCGGCGATTATGATGTTTCCCTGGAGCCGGAATTTGTCGACCTGATTATTGAAGGCCCTAAAGATAATATTGAAATTTTAATCACGGAGAATATTACCGCCTTTGTTGATATAACAAGTATTAAAGAAGCCGGGAATTATTTTTTACCGGTTAAAGTAATCCTGCCAAATTATCTGAGATTAGCTTTTAAGGCTCCCGATTGCAAAGTAAAAGTTGTTAGCCGCCAAAGCCAAAAGTGAAAGGCCTAAGATGAAAAAACTTTTTGGAACGGACGGCATCAGGTCAAAGTATGGTGAATTTCCTCTCACAGAGGATTTCGTAAAAAAAATTGGTTTATCAATCGGTAAAATCATTTGCTCAGGTAAAAAAAATCCACTGATATATATTGCCAAAGATACCAGAATTTCAGGTGATGACTTGGAATCTTTTTTAATAAAAGGGCTTGAGAGTTTTCCCGTTAAGGTTAAATGTTTGGGAATTCTTCCAACAGCCGCTTTGTCGTATTTAACCAGGAAAAATAAAGCGGATTTAGGTATTATGATATCAGCTTCGCATAATTTAAGCGAAGACAATGGTATTAAGCTTTTCGCGATGGATGGTTTTAAACTGGCAGATGATAAAGAACTTGAAATTGAAGAAGCAGCCTTGGAGGTAAAAGATAGTCCGGATAAGCAAAAAAAGCAGAGCTCGGCTGAATTTTCAGTTGAAGACGATCGGGGTGAGTTTTTAAGAGATTATATTGAATTTGCCAAAAGGACATTATCTCACGCGGATTTAGAAGGGTTGCGTATAGTAGTTGATTGTTCGCATGGGGCTCTCAGTAATATCGCGGATGTAATTTTCTCAGAACTTAAAGCCGAAGTACATGTTATAAATAGTGAACCTGATGGGCGCAATATTAATTTAAATTGCGGCAGCCAGCACCCTCATATGACTTCAGAAGCTGTCAAAGAGCATAAGGCGGATGTCGGGTTTTCTTATGACGGAGATGGAGACAGGGTTATTTTGATTGATGATGAAGCCAATATATTAGACGGTGATTATATTATGTTCATGTTAGGGCTGTACTTATCGCGGAATAATCAGCTTAATCAGAATACGGTTGTAGCTACTGTGATGAGCAATATGGGCTTGGAAGAAGCTCTGGTTCGGCATAATATAAAAGTGGTTAGAACTGAAGTGGGCGATAAAAAGGTTGTGGAACGCATGGTAAATAGTGGGTATAATTTTGGCGGTGAACAATCCGGCCATATCGTTTATTTGAATAATAATCCCACGGGAGACGGTATCTTGACTTCACTTATGATTCTTAAAATGATGAAAGATTCTAAGAAGAAACTAAGCGAACTCGCGAATATATACCACAGGTATCCTCAGGTTCTTTTGAATGTCAGAGTAAAGGAAAAGAAGAGCTTTGAAGAAATAGACGGTTTAAGTGATTGCCTTGAAAAATTTGAAAATGAATTATCCGCTTCAGGTAGAATATTCCTAAGGTATTCGGGGACAGAACCTTTAGCTCGAGTGATGATTGAAGGTAAAAACAAAGAACAAATTGAAACAATGGCGGCTAAATTGGGCGCTATCATCAGGAATTCTATCGGAGAAGAATAATACAGGATTAAGCCCGCCAGAGGCGGACAGGGATTAAGACGCTCGCTATTGATAAATTGATGGCAGGCTTTAAGGATTAAGTTGGAAGCAAGAAGCAAAGAGCTTACAGCTATCGGCTGTCAGCTATCAGCTATCAGCAAAGAACGTAGAGAAAAAACAACCCTGAACCAGAGCATAGCTCGGTTCATGGTTGCCATGTACCGAATTTATTCTGGTTCATGGCAAAAACAAAAGGACAAAGTCATAAGTCAGAAGCAAGAAACAAGTATAAAGTCAGAAGTCATAAGTCAAAAACAAGATACAAGTGCAAAGTCACATGTCACAAGGCATAAGAGATAAAAAACAGGATTAAGGATTGAGCAAAAAACAATAACCAAACTAAGACAAGAAAGAACCGAATAAATGCCCAAACTCGGTGTTAATATAGATCATATAGCAACTCTGAGAGAGGCCAGGAAAATTTTTGAGCCTGACCCCATCAAAGGTGTTGAAATTGCCGAGAAGGCTGGAGCTGATTCCATAGTGGCTCATCTAAGACAAGACAGACGGCATATTAAGGAGGGCGATATGTTTAAAATGCGTGAAATTATTACCACGCGCTTTAACATGGAAATGTCCGTTTGCCCGGAGATTGTTGAACTGGCTCTAAGAATAAAACCCGATCAAGCTACCTTGGTACCGGAAAACAGACAGGAGATAACCACCGAAGGCGGCCTTGATGTTGTTTCTAATTTTAAACGAGTCAAAAAAGTAGTTGACGATTTAAAATCTAATGATATTATAGTAAGCCTGTTTATTAATCCGCGAGTTGATCAGATAGAAGCTTCAAAGCGGGCCGGAGTAGAGGCGATAGAATTGCACACCGGAGAATATGCAAACGCCTCAAGCCCTAACGAAGAGAATAAATATTTACAAAAAATTAAGGAAGCAGTTGCTTTAGGTTTAAGCAGCGGCCTTATAGTTCACGCGGGCCACGGATTAAATTATAAAAATGTTAGGCGTATTGCCGAGATTAAGGGAATAGAAGAGTTTAATATAGGCCATTCTATAATATCTGAAGCTCTCTTTGTCGGATTAAGAGATGCTGTAAGTGAAATGAAAAAGCTGATTACATTATGAAAATTGAGACAGGAATAGATTTAATTGAAGTAAAGAGGATTAAAAAGGCCGTTAAGCGCTGGCCGGATAAGTTTATTGATAGAATTTTTACTAAAAGTGAAATAGAGTATTCAAAAAGTAAAAAAATGAAATATGAGCACTTAGCTGCTCGATTCGCGACTAAAGAAGCGGTGCTTAAAGCTTTTGGGCAGGGAACCAGAAGGTATATCAGATGGAAGGATATCGAAGTTTCCAAATTGGTAAGCGGAAAACCATCCGTTAAAATTCACGGTTTTATTAAAAAGCTTAAGAGAATTAACGGCATTAAAGATATTTCTATTTCCATGGCGCACACTAAATATTATGCCGTAGCCAGCTGCGTTTTAGTAAAGGACAAATTATGAAAGACAGTCATAAAACTATTTCTCAAAGAGAAGAAGATACCCATAAGGGTGATTATGGGCGAGTAGTGGTTATTGCCGGTTCTACAGGTATGAGTGGAGCGGCATATTTATGTTCTCAAGCGGCCCTTGTTTCCGGTTGCGGCTTGGTTAACTTAGCTATACCTA
>CBDUVS010000038.1:0-9553 GCA_965370735.1 uncultured bacterium
ACTGTATCATATGCTTAAAACTTTGTCAAGTATTTTTTTAAGAAATTTTTGACATCTCTTCATTTAAGATAACAGCCTCGGCAATACCCTTCATTGTCTTGCGGCTGTCCATACTATATTTTCTCATAAACTTATAGGCAGCATCCTCACTTAAACCTTTATTTCTCATAAGAATACCTTTAGCCCGCTCAATTAGTTTTCTGGTCTCAAGCTCTTCTTTTATAACCTCTGTCTCAACCACTAGTCTAAAATTCTCAATAACTATAGCTGCCTGGTTCGCTACAGACTTGAGAATATTTACCTCATTTTCGCTGTAATTATGCGGATTAGCGGTATAACTATTGAAAACACCTATTACTTTACCCTTATATATTAAAGGTACACTTAAAAGTGAACATAATTTTTCTTTTTTAGCAATATCTCTGTTTATATAGCGTTCATCTTCGCGCACATCAAGAACCGCAATATGCTTTGCCTCTTTAGCTACCATGCCGGCAATGCCTTCGCCCACCTTAATGTTCGGCTTTTTATTGTAGTTATCGCTTACAGACTGGGTAGCTTTTACTACTAACTCCTTACCGGAATCACTTATCATCATCAGCGAGCATATCTTTGAGCCCATAACCTCAGCGGTTACGGTCACGATTAACTTCAAGATATCATCTAAATACTGATCGGATATTACCGCTTCACTTATAGTGGTTAGGGCTTTAATAATCTGTTTACTATTTTGATTTTTTTGCGGTATTTTTGCCATTTTATATCCTTAAAGTATAGGTAGATATTTATTTATTTCATAAGAAGTAACCTGAGTCCTATAGTCATCCCACTCTTTTAATTTATTATGAACAAACCTGGTAAAAACATGCTCTCCCAGAGCTTCTTTTACTATCTTACTCTTTTTAGTTTCATTTAAAGCCTCGAAGAGGTTAGTCGGAAGTTGCCTTAGCCCGCGGCTTTCTCTTTCCTCGGCTCCCATAGTATAGATATTAGGCTCTACCGGGGCAGGTAGCTTATATTTACCCTTAATTCCTTCTAAACCAGCAGCCAGCATAACTGAAAAAGCCAAATACGGATTGCAGGCCGGATCAGGGCATCTTATCTCAGCCCGAACGGCTTTCTCGCTACCCGGTTTATAAACAGGCACTCTTATAAGAGCAGTTCTATTTTTATGGGCCCAACTAATATAAACTGGAGCCTCAAAACCAGAAACCAGTCTTTTATAAGAGTTTACCCATTGAGCTACCACAGAGGATATTTCTCTAGCATGTTTAAGCTGACCGGCAATAAATTGCTTGGCTGTCTTAGATAGGTGATCCTTATCTTTCTTATCATAAAAGGCGTTCTTGCTGCCTTTGAATAATGATTGATGGACATGCATACCCGAACCACAAACGCCATGGATAGGCTTAGGCATAAAAGTAGCGTGGACACCCTCTTTTTGGGCAATCTCTTTTACCACCATTTTATAAGTTACAGCCGCGTCTGCCATAGTAAGCGCATCAGAATATCTTAGGTCTATTTCGTGTTGTGAAGGTGCAACCTCATGATGAGACATTTCTACAACAATACCCATCGCTCTTAAAACATCTACTGATTTTTTTCTAAGATTATTAGCTAAATCATTGGGTATTAAATCAAAATAAGCACCCTCATCCACGATATCCGGACTTTTACTATTTGTAAAATAAAAATATTCAAGTTCCGGGCCAACTAAAAACTTATACCCCATTTTTTGGGCTTTTTTAAGATTTTGTTTTAATATGTAGCGAGGATCCCCTGCATAAGCCGAACCATCAGGATTTAAGATATCACAGAACATCCGGCCGACAGGTTCATCTTTTGGCTCCCAGGGTAATAACTGAAATGTTGCCGGATCTGGCATAGCTACAATATCCGACTCTTCAGCTTCAGCATAACCAGTTATAGAACTTCCATCAAATCCCTTACCGTCTTCTAGAGTTGCTTTAAGCTCATCATCGGTAATCGTAAAACATTTCAGAAAACCTAAAATATCAGTAAACCATAACTGTATATGCTTTACTTTTTTATTTTTAACTAGATTTATAATATCTTTTTTTGTCTTAGCAGGCATTTAATACCTCCTTATTTTTTAAAGACTGCAATAGGCACTCTTTTATGTTTGGAACGGTTAATCATTTTTTTTACTTTATTTAAATTATCAATATTCTCAACTTTATCTTCCTGCCCTTTATCAATTAAATCAAGTGTTGTATCAAGTTCTTCATAGGTTATTCCCAGCTCTTCTTCGTCTGTCTGACCATGCCAGAGTCCGGCTGTCGGCGGCCTTTTAATTATCTCCTTGGGGATATCCAACTCCCTGGCCAATTCTCTTACATCTGCCTTATATAAGTCAGCTAAGGGCAATAAATCAACTCCACCATCCCCGTATTTAGTAAAATAACCTACGCATAATTCACTTTTGTTGCCTGTGCCGATAACCAGATAATTAAGGTTATTAGCATAATAATAAAGAGTAATCATTCTCAAGCGCGGTTTAATATTAGCTCTTGATAAATCATTACCATCAGGCAATATGCCCATAAACTCTTTATAAACACTATCCAGGCAGATATCTTCAGTTTTTATGTTAAATTTATCTGTTAATAGTTTAACATATTTTTCATCATCTGAGTGACTTTCGCACGGCATAGTAATGCCCAGAACATTATCTCCAAAGGCTTTCTTGCATAATACCGCTACGCAAGCCGAGTCAATGCCGCCGCTTAAACCAAAAACAGCGCTCTTGGCGCCGGCTTCTTGAACTTTATTTTTTATCCAATTACTTATCTTAACAGATAAATCCATAATATAATCTTTTTTGTATTTAAAGCATGTAACTATTATTTATAGCTATATTAAGCTTTAGGTCTTAAAATGTCAATCTTTTTTCTTATATAAATGTATATAAAAAACCTGCTGTAGCAAAACAACTATAGCAGGCTAAATATCTATTTTTTCCACTTTATTAAAATTTTACCTAAATGAACGCGCGCTTTCCCTACTAAGCGCTTGTTTTCTTAAAGCGTAATTTTTAAGAGTATTATTTCTTATTTTTGACTGCTGCATCCGGTATTTCCTGGCATTTTCTTTTAATTCTTTAAACTCCGCCTTCTGCGCGTCAGTCAGGATATTCTCTATTTGAGCATCTGCCTTATTCTTGATAATGTTCAATTTACCCTTAAACTCATTTTTCGCGGTTTGAAGCTCTGCTTTGCTTTTGTTTAAAATAACTTTTACTTGTTTTTGCTGCTCTTCGGTTAGACTACACTTTTTCGCCATAATCTTTAAAAACATTTCACCTTTTTTACGAGCCATCTGCTCTTTACTTATCTGCTTATTCTGCATATGCTTTATTATATTACGCGCGCGATCTGAATCACGCGTTTTTGTCATCATCTTATGAGGGTCTCTGTCTCTTTGATGCTCCTGCCTGGGGCCATTTTGTCTCGCGTCCGTTATAGCCTTTAGCATCATAAGCTTTTTAAAATCATCCTGTCTTTGAAGAGGTTGGTTATTACCGGCTATCAAATAACCGCTTAATCCACCCACTAAAAGAGTTAAAACTATCAGAGTTGCCAGTATAATCTTTGAATTTTCCATAATCTTCTCCTTACTAATTAAGGGTTAATCTAAATACATCGTATTCAGATAAATTATCACTACTTAAGACAATTTCCTCATTAGAAGTATAGTTACTCACCAGCAGAACTTCTTCTAATGAAACTATCTCTTTCTTAAAACTGCCTGAAAATGAAACAAAAGTTAGAACCATGAGAATCAGAGTTAACGCGGGAATTAACCTTAAGGCCAGCGGCCTAATATTAAATACCCAATTTTTAGCAAAACGGTTTTCTATTTCCTCCATTACCCTAAAGGTGAAATTATTATCTGACTTTACAGGTTCGTATTTTCTTATAGAACCCTTGATTACCTTTAAGGTTTCAATTTGTTTTCTGCACTCAGGACATTGATAAAGATGGGTAAATATTTCCTTATCCAAAGAAATTTCTAACTCACCGTCAAAATATCTATTAATTAGTTTAGAATATTTACATTTCATCTTTATTATCCCATTAAATGAAGGCATCGGTTATGGAACGTAGTGCTCATAACTGATATGCCTGAATTACTCTGATAAATCCGCAGGATTTTCAGGTTTTTAGTCCCTAAAATTTCTTTGAAATTGCAAGGGGATCCCCTCTGTGGGATATACCCTCAAAATACTTCTTTCCTTTTTAACCTTTTACGTAATCATCTAAAAGTTCTTTTAACTTGCCTCTTGCCCTGGCGAGTCGGGACTCCACCGTACCTATCGGACGCTTAATAACTTCGGCTATTTCTTTATATGAAAGCCCCTCATAATCCTTTAAGACAATCACAGACTTAAGTTTCAAAGGCAGGCTTTCTACAGCTTCGTTTACGATGTCCTTTAATTCCGCCTCTTCGGGTGTTTCCTTATAGCCTTCAAGTATCTCTTCGTTTAAAAATAAAGTCTTTACCTTATTTTTTCTTAAATAATTACAAGCAGTATTATAAGTAACCCGATAAAGCCAGGTCATAAATGAAGCTTCTTTTTTAAAAGAACCAAGTTTCACATAAGCTTTAATAAAGCTTTCTTGAGCTATATCCTGAGCTACTTCATAGTTATTTGAAAGCTTATAAGCTATATTTATTACTTTATCTTTATGTAAATCTACAAGCCGGCCAAAAGCTGTTTTATCACCTAGTTGAGCTTGCTCAAGTAGTTGTTCCTCATCTGACATAATCAGGAAATTTCCTTTTCGTTTATTTAGACACTAACTTGCTTATTTTATTCCCTATTATTTTAACCTTAATAAAGGAATATTCAATCTTTTTCTGAAATTCTCACCCTTAAGCAATTCCACCTTGCGCTCACTTACATTAGCTCTGGGATGACTATTACTATCACGCATCTTTAAAAACTCGGTTGAACCTAAATGCAGGGTATGTTTTCCAAACTTATTATTTAATTTATCAGTTACCTTAGATAAGCTCTTAAGCTTCTCTATCTTCAAGACATCATCAAACAAATCCTGCTCATCATGACCTTCTTCAGCCAGTTTACTTAAAATAACCCCTGTGGCTCTATATAATACTTTACTTTTATATATTTTATTAAATAATTCTTCAACTATATTAATATAATCCATGGTTGCAGATGAATATCTATTTAGTTCTGCTTCTAAACCAGAGCAGGAAAAATCCTGTTTCTTTAAAAAAATAGTTATCTTTTTTGCACTCTGCTTATGGCGCCTTAATTTAATAAAGGCTGATTCCAGATTCCTAAAAAGATGGGCTTTTACAAAATCCCGCTCAATGGAGGGAGGCATAAAAGTTTTAGTTTTACTAATAGATAAATATTTGTGCAAAACTTCTTCATTAGTTACTTCATAAACAGCCAGACCCTTTAATTCCAAATAAAGCTCTCTGCCTATCTTGCCTAATATCTTAGTAGCAAAATCCTGGGATTTATTAACAAAGTCATAGACTGACTTAACTTTACACTTATTTAACAAAGCCACACTATTGGGCCCAAAGCCACAGACTTCTTCTAACCTGACTCCTCTTAAAAACTTATGCAGCTTAAAGCCCGGCACACAGACAAGCCCGGAGGGCTTATTCTTTTTAGAACATATCTTAGCTAAACTTTTACTTATACTTAAACCGATAGAAACTGTAAGATCCAATTCTTTCTCAATAGCCTCTTTAATTTTTAAAGCTATCTTTTCATAAGAACAGTGATAGATCCTTCTTAGGCCGCTTAAATCACAAAAGGCCTCATCTATAGAATATTCTTCCACCTCAGGGGTAAAGCGCCTTAATATAGAAAACATCCTCTCTGAATATAAACTATAAGTCTCATAATCAGAAGGTAAAATCACACACCTTGGACAGATTCTCTCTACTTCAAATAACCTCATCCCCCTTTTAACTCCCAGTCTCTTAGCCTCATAACTGGCACAAGAGACAATCCCTCTTTCTTTTCCGGTTATAAGAGGCTTACCTTTTAAAGAAGGCTTAATCGCCGCTTCACAAGAGGTAAAAAAGGCATCACAGTCTACATGGATAATAGCTTTAGGATAATTAGATAGAGTTAAGGGATAATCATTTGTATTTTCGGACATTGGCTACAACTACTCCTCCTATAATAAGTTCCCGCTTGGGTTTTATTAGAGGATAATTCTTATTGGCCGGACGCAAATAAACAGCCCTGCCTTTTTTCTCAAAATACTTTAGGGTCCACTCATCATCAACCTGAGCAACTACAACATCTCCCGCTTTAGGAGTAAGACTTTTATCCACTAATACTAGATCGCCCGGATGAATACCCGCATCGATCATAGAATCCCCCTCAACCTTAAGTAAGTAAGTTGAAGTGGGATTATTTATTAAGTATTCATCTAAGGACATGGTATCCTGCAGTTCTTCTTCCGCGGGAGAAGGAAAGCCGGCAGTAATACTACCTAATAACTTAATGGAATTCTTCAAGACTCCAGGAAGAAGCCTACCGGTACTATCAGAATAAACAAGGCCTAATTCTTTTAACTTACCAACCAGCTTATAAGCAGCATTCTTAGACCTAAACCCAAACAAGGAAGCTACCTCAGAATAACTAGGCATCCGATTATTCTTAAGATAAAACTTCCTTATCTTCTCTAATCTATCCTTAATTTTATCCCTTAACATAGTAACTATATTATAGTGTACGAACGTTTACTATGTCAAGCGGAAAGTAGTATTTTTATAATCTTAAACCCATATCACCTACCTGTGCCACCGCAGCGGTGGAACAGTGTGGTTATTTACATTTTCCGAACCGCAGCGGTTCGGAGATAGGTTGGAATCGTTTTTTCCTTTTTAAGTTCTAGAGCTTCCCCATCTTTAATAATTTTTACATTCTCAAATAGATCTGGATATTTTTCTGCTTCAAACGTATGTATCGGAATTAGCTTCCGGGGATTCAATGCCCGAGCGAATGCCTGTAAGTCCTCTATGATTGCATGTCCGCTTGTATGTACTTGTTCTAATATTAGTCCTTTTCTCTGACAATACTGCTTGAAATTATCAGTAAGATATCCATTCCACATTGAATATATTATCTTGCTTCCTTTAATATCTTTTATTTCTTTAACTATAAGAGGAAAAACAGAATTATCTCTTGCGAGCATTAGAATCCTGTTCTTTTTCTTGTTTATTTCAAGTAAATTAATCTTTCGTTTATTGTAAACATATAGTAAATCTCTATATCCCGCGCTTACTAAACAATCAGCGTGATATTTGAGAAATTTAATTCTGATGTTTTTCCAGTTGAATTGAGGAATATTTTTTGAGATTTTTTTTAGTTTTTCTAATATAAATGCAGTATATATATCTATGACAAAAATTGAATTTGTTTTAAGGCAAGCTCGATAAGCTGAAACTATCCTATCAATATTTTGAGACGACGTAAAAAGAAAGGTCATGTTCAGGTGATCCTTCAGTGTCTGCTCAATTTTTCTTTCAATCTCACTTTCATTATTATAGACTTGCTTATTCCTTGCAAGCATTGAACCCTCCATCAACAGACAATCAATATCTTTTGGGGGATTCTCAAGCATATTTTTAAATAAAGAACTCTTTCTCCCGTGCCCCCTGAAGTCTCCAGAATAGAATAACCGCTTATCATCGGCATCAATCAAAAAAGCCAGGGCATCAAATGCCGAATGATCTACTAAAAAAGGGGTAATCTCAAAATTACCTATAGTAAACCTTCTTTTCGAATTTATAGTCTTTATATGTAGTTTAGCAAGTTTATTCGGAGTAAATATATTAGATATCTCAATAAGCGCCTTTGCACCTTCGCTCATGTAGATTGGGATTGCAGGGTTTGCATAACCTAAAAAAACATAGTGGTCTAAATGCGAATGAGATATCAAAATCGCATCAATGCTTTTTTCTTCATCTTTATACAAACCGTTAATATTGGGAAGAATTTTTTCTTTCTTAAGCTCAGATATAGACTTTCCCTTTAAAACATTAGAATCAAGGGGCTGCTTAGCCGCATCCATCAATGGCATGCCAAAATCAATCAAAATTCTATTATTCGCTGTGCTTATCTCAACACAGCTTCCACCTATTTCTTTAGTGCCTCTATGGATAATTAATTTCATAATTTATTCTCGAAGACTTTTAAATTAAGTTTTGGGTAGTGTTTTCTCAGCTTCTGCAGGTACTCCTTGGCAACCCCTGCATATCCACCCACAACAACTATTCCCTTTACAACTTTTTCAATTTCAATCTCATCCCAAGGTAGTTTTTCAAACAATTTTAATGTTTTCATTTGTCTATACGTTTCTTTATAAGAACAAACCCAATTTTTAATATTAGATTCAATGTGACTGATATACCTGTTTAATTGCTCCCCTACATCAAGAGCAAGCTCTTTGTTGTTACCCAATTTAACCTCAATAACTTCAAAGTTGTAATGATTGTTTTTTCTTTGCCTTAAGGTCAGTAAGTCCAATTCCCCATCCATGCCCGCCTCAGTTACCTGCCGATCTATCATTATGAAATCTTTTCGATTTACATTATCAGTAATAAGCATTTGTTCAAAAGTAAGTTCTTCGCTGTAATTTACCTTTTTAATATTACTCGACATTTTGTTTAGGTATTTATTTTGAAATAAGGCAGGTAATAATTCGGCACTACAACAGATAGAGCAATATTCTGATTTCTGGGACCTCTTTATTTTAAAACGCTTATCTGACTCAAAGACTCCTTCAATAAATTTCTTATGAATAGCTATCTCATAATCAGTCCTATGAGAAATGATTTTTGCCAAACTATTTCCCTTGTAATACAAATTAAAATAATTATCTCTCAGCCTAATATCAAGTTCGCCTTTATAATCCCTAGCTTTACTTACCAAAAATGCGAAATCCTTACGCAGTCTTTCGAATTTCTCATCGCTAAAATATCTTTTCATAATGCCTCCTAAAATACAAAAACCCTACGCTAGTTATAGTCTCCGAACCGCCGCGGTTCGGAATTAGTCGTCTTCCCTTTTTGTACCACCTACGAAGTGGAATGTAGGTGTGATTACATCGTGATGTTTTCATAGTGGGTCAGCCGAATAAGCTTTTTGTTTTTATCGAGCACTACACAAACAGCATCTATTCTATATCTACCGGTGTATCCCTTATATTTCATATACATCTGAGCGTTTTTGATAACCTTATTTATCTTTTTTCTTATTAAAGATTGCTCCGGTGCCCCGAATTTGTCTCCTGTCCTGGTTCTGACTTCAATAAATACCATTATATCTTTAAATTGAGCAATTAAGTCGATTTCAGATAATTTTGTTCTGTAATTTGTATCAATTATTTTAAAACCTTTATTCTCAAGATATTTTTTAGCCAGGTTTTCTCCAAGCTGGCCGGTTTTTAAATTGTCTTTTTTAGGATTATCAGCAATCTTGTTTTGATTTTGATTAACCAGTTTCTCTTTGGTAAATATTCTTTTTAAAAAA
>CBDUVS010000039.1:0-9544 GCA_965370735.1 uncultured bacterium
TTAGAGTGAGCGAACGCGAACGTCTTGAATATTGGTTATTTAACGTGTCTAATAGACATATTATACAAGGAGGTTTATAGTGAAAATTTTTACCGGTATCGTAATTTTCTTTTACACCTTAGTTTTTATAGCTGTTGGCAGTCTTGTGATTTCTTTCGCGCTTGGACATATATCACCACATACAATCAATGAATTAATTCAACACATACCAACAGACCTTAATATAAGAATGATTATCGGCATGATAGGTGCCGGTATTATAGTTATTTCTCTGGCAATAATGCAGTTGGCTTTTGGTTCAAATAGACAGGAAAAAAGCATAGCCTTCGATAATCCCAACGGCCAGGTTACCGTATCTCTATCTGCCATAGAAGACTTTGTTAGAAGATTGGGTAAAGAATTTAAAGAAATTCAGGAACTAAGGCCTGTAGCGAAAGTTAAAAAAAACGCCTTAACGATTACATGCAAAACATATCTCCTGCAAGATCTTTCAATTCCGGAAATAAGCCAAAAAATACAGGATACAGTTAAAAGCAGGGTCAATAAACTCTTAGGTAACACGGAAGACGTAAAGGTTAAAATTGACGTTGCCAAAATTATCGAAAAACAAAAACGATCTAAGAAAAACGAGGAAGAACAAGAACCAAACGTTCCTTTTCAATACAAAGCGGAAGTATAGTTTTTAACTAAATAAGTAGAAAGGTTTTTAACATGGTAAAAAGAATCGGGGTTCTGACTGGAGGCGGTGATTGCCCGGGATTAAATCCCGTCATCAGGGCTGTAACCAGAAAAGCTATTAACGAAGGTATTGAGATTATTGGCATTAAAAACGGCTGGAGCGGATTAGTCAATAATCAAACGCTGAAATTAGATTTTAAAGCTATTTCGGGCATCATACATAGAGGCGGTACTATTTTAGGTACTTCACGCACTAATCCCTATAAAGACGTAAAACTTTTAGCAAAAGCTAAAAAGAACTTCAAAGCACTTAAGTTAAACGCCTTGATAGCCATTGGCGGCGAAGATACATTGGGTGTAGCCGCGAGGTTTTCTAAGGATGGTTTTCCTGGTGTAGGCATACCTAAAACTATTGACAATGATGTACCTTTAACTGACGCGACTTTCGGCTTTGATACAGCCGTTAATATAGCTACTGAGGCTATTGATCGCCTTCATACAACAGCCGAGTCACACCACAGAGTTATGGTGGTTGAAGTAATGGGGAGGCATGCCGGTTGGATTGCCGTTGATTCAGCTATAGCCGGGGGTGGCGATTACGCGCTCATACCGGAAATACCCATAAACACTGAAGAATTAATCGAAAGTATAAAAAGCAGAAAAAAAAGAGGTAAGCACTTCAGTATTATTGTAGTTGCCGAGGGAGCTAAAATGAAGGGTAAAATGATTCTACATGATCAGGAAGTCGACGCTTTCGGTCATGTTAAATTAGGCGGTATTGGTCAACGGCTTGCTGTTATTATTGAAAAAGAAACCGGTTATGAAACCCGAGTTACCGTCTTGGGCCATCTCCTAAGGGGCGGCTCACCAACCGCTTACGACAGAATACTCGGCACAAAATTCGGCGTAAAAGCTGTTGAACTTGTAATTGCCGGCAAGGCGGGCTATATGGTCAGCCTACAGGGTAATAAAATCGGTCACGTAAAAATTGAAAGAATTCTTGGTAAATTAAAAACAGTTGATAAAGCCTATTACGATTTAGCTAAAGAATTTTTTGGTTGAAAATATGAAAGATAAAATAAGAAAACACTTAGAAGAAAGTTTAATCACCAAGGAGCATCTTCTTAAAAATCAGCTTGCCGCAATAGAAGAAATCGCGCTGGTGATGGTTGAATCCATTAAAAAAGGGAAAAAAATTATTATTTTCGGCAATGGGGGAAGCGCGGCCGACGCGCAACACATGGCGGCTGAACTCGTAGGACGTTATAAAAAAAACCGAAGGCCTCTGGCAGCTATAGCTTTAAGCGCGAACAGTTCAAATATAACAGCTATTGCTAATGATTACGGTTTTGATGAAATATTTCTACGGCAGCTGCAAGCATTAGGTAAAGAAGGAGACATTGCTCTGGGCATATCTACCAGCGGAAATTCACCTAATGTAATTAAGGCTACGCGGTGGGCGCGTGAAAACGGGCTGATTACTGTTAGTTTAACCTCAAAAGAAGGTGGAGAACTTAAAACTTGCAGTCGTTATTGCCTTTGTGTCAATAGCAGTAACACTCCTGTTGTCCAGGAAGCTCATATCTGCTGCATACATATTTTATGCGATATTATTGAAAGCGGCATAGATGTATAAAGATAAGATTAAATCAAAGAGTCAGCTTTCAAAAGAAATCAAAAAACTTAAAAAAGCTAAAAAAAAAATCGGCTTTACTAATGGATGCTTTGACATAATTCATGCCGGGCATGTAAAATACCTCGAAGATGCCAAAAATAAATGTGACATTCTCATTGTCGCCATAAACACAGATAGCTCGACAAAAAAAATTAAAGGTGACAAAAGACCCATAAATAACCAAAAAGCGCGGCAAATCGTCATAGCTTCACTGGAAACTGTTGATTTTGTTGTTCTTTTTAGTGAACTAACACCTCTTAAATTAATATGCCGGATAAAACCGGATGTACTGATAAAAGGGGCTGACTGGAAAAAGAAAGATATCATTGGAGTTAAAGAAGTCTCCTCGTACGGTGGTAAAATCTCAAGGATTAGTTTTCTAAAGGGTTATTCAACAAGCGCCATCATCAAAAGGATATCTTCCGGATTATAAATGAAAATAGCACTTTATAGAATTATAGATGCTAATTACAATCGCCTGAAAGAAGGTTTAAGAGTTTGTGAAGATGTAATTAGATTTGCCTTTTCAAACGAAAGCTTAACGCGCGATTATAAAACTTTAAGACATAGCGTTACAACCGCATTCAAGAAACTTGACATAGAACAAACAAAATTATTTGAATCGCGTAACTCCGAACAAGATGTAGGAAAAAAAACGCCTCGCTGTGAGCTCAATAAAAAATGCCTTGAGGATTTATTCTTAGCTAATTTACAAAGAGCTAAAGAGTCGGCGAGAGTCCTGGAAGAGGTTTCCAAACTAGTAAATAAAAAAGCCGCGTTGCAATTTAAGGATATAAGATATAAGCTCTATGAACTTGAAAAAACAACTTTTAAAAAAATCTCATCTTTATGTAATCGTGGATGAAGATATAGATAGCGCGAAAAAAGTTATCGCGCACGGCGCGGATATTATCCAGTTGAGAATAAAAAACAAAAGTGATAAATTTATACTTCAGAAGGCTCTGCAATTAAGGAAGTTTACAAAAAAATACAATGTTCTTTTTTTGATTAATGATAGAATTGATATAGCCAAATTTGCCCAAGCTGATGGTGTCCATTTAGGCCAAGAAGATACAAGCATTAAAACTGCCCGGAAATTTCTGGGCGCTAAATATATAATTGGAGCTTCAACTCATTCTTTAAACGAAGCAAAGGAATCATTAGCCAAAAAACCTGACTATATAGCTATTGGTTCTGTCTTTAAAACAGCAACCAAGCCACATTTAAAACCATTAGGAATAGGTAGAGCGCTGCAAATTATTGACCACACTACCATTCCTTATTTTGTTATTGGAGGAATTAATTTAAGAAACATTAACGATCTCATGAGACAAGGAATAAACAGGATAGCTCTTTATAAAGGTATCATAAAAACAAAAAAACCGGAAATCACAACAGGAAGGTTTAAAGGTATTTTAGTAGATCATGAAAACGCTCATAGATAAAATTAGAGACAAGCAAATACCAACTATAGTAAAAAAAATTGCAAAATCAGAAGGCTTGAATCCAAAAAAATTGGCCAATGACATAAAAAATGGGCAGACGGTTATATGCTTTAATCATAAACACTCACCTAATAAGCCTTGCGCGATCGGCAAAGACCTGAAAACCAAAGTTAACGTAAACATTGGTACATCTCCGGACTTTAGCTGCCTTAAAAATGAATTAAAAAAGCTTGATATAAGTTTGAAATATGGCGCGGACGCGATTATGGATTTAAGCACAGGCGGTAATTTAAGGCAAATAAGACGTAAGATAATCAGCAAATGTCCCGTTTCCGTAGGAACGGTTCCCATATATGAAACAGCGGTCTTAAACACTAAAAAGAATAAAAAAATTAAAGATATGAAGATTGAAGAAATTTTTGATGCTATCAGACGCCAGGCAGAGGATGGAGTTGATTTTATGACTCTTCATTGCGGCCTCACCCTTGAGACTATAAAAAGATTGAAAAATGAGGGAAGATTACTTAATATAGTCAGCCGCGGAGGCGCTTTTTTAGCTAATTGGATGATGCATAACAATAAAGAAAATCCTCTATATGAACATTACGATGAGCTGCTTGATATACTATATGACTTTGACATAACTATTTCACTGGGCGACGGTTTAAGGCCGGGCTGTATAGATGACGCTACGGACCGCTCCCAAATACAAGAATTGATCTTTTTGGGTGAGTTAGCCCAGAAAGCTAATAAAAGGGGAGTTCAGGCGATTATCGAAGGCCCGGGTCACGTACCTTTAAATGAAATTAAAACTAATATGCAAATACAGAAAAAGCTTTGCAATGGTGCTCCATTTTATGTCTTGGGGCCTTTAGTGACTGATTCAGCATTAGGCTATGATCATATTGCCGCCAGCATAGGAGCCGCCATAGCGGCAACCTACGGCGCCGACTTCATTTGCTACCTAACTCCCGCCGAACACCTGGGCCTCCCATCAAATGAAGATGTGAAAGAAGGCTTAATTGCCGCTCGCATCGCAGCCCACGCGGCTGATGTGGCCCGCGGCAATCAAAAAGCTATCTTAAGAGATAAAAAGATTTCGCAGGCTAGAAGAAAAAGGGACTTTCAGGGCCAGTTTGATTTAGCGCTTGAGCCAAGAAAAGCGAGATCTAAATATAAAGAACTAAAAGCAAAAAAGAAAGATGTATGTTCAATGTGTTCTGAATTTTGCGCAATCAAAACAATAGAAGAGGTGCTTAAAAAATGAGTTTATTAGTTGTAGGTTCGGTTGCTTATGATTCAATTGAATCGCCATATGGAAAAAAAGATAATGTCCTGGGAGGTTCCGCGCTTTATTTTTCACTGGCCGCGAATTACTTTAGCAAGGTTAAACTTGTAGCCGTTGTGGGTGAAGATTTTAAAAAAGGTGATATTAACTTTTTAAGAAAAAAAGGGATTGATATACGGGGACTGGAGATCGCCAAAGGAAAAACCTTCCGATGGAAAGGAAAATATTCGGCTGATTTAAACCACCGCGAAACTATTTACACCCATCTAAACGTTTTTGAAACCTTCAAACCAAAACTTCCGGCAGATTATAAGTGTAGTAAATACGTTTTTTTAGCTAACATTGACCCCGACTTACAACTTGAAGTTTTAAATCAAATAGAAAATCCAATACTTACAGCAAGTGACACCATGAATTTATGGATAGATAGTAAAAAGAAAAGCTTGCTGAAGGTTCTAAAAAAAATACAAATCTTTATTGTTAATGATTCCGAAGCCAGAGAGTTAAGTCAAAACCATAATTTAATTAAGGCCGGAGAAAGCCTCTTGAAAATGGGCCCCAAAATGGTAATTATCAAAAAAGGTGAGCATGGGGCTATGATTTTTGGTAAAAACTTTAAATTCTCTTCAGCAGCTTATCCGTTGGAAGAAACCCTGGATACTACCGGTTCCGGTGATGTTTTCGCGGGTGGATTTATGGGCTATGTGGCTAAGACAAAGAAATTAAACCAAACTAACTTTAAAAACGCGGTTATATATGGTAGTATATTAGCATCTTATAATGTGGAGGCCTTCTCCATAGAGAAATTGAAGAAATTAAAGAAATCTGATATAGATAAAAGGTATAAAGAATTTAAAAAGTTAACCAGCTTTTAAAGCGGACGTGATCTAATGATATCCCGCGCGTTGCAGAGTGTGAATATTACTCTAATGGGTGCGGGGCCAAGCTGAATACGGGAGATCGATTCTCCTCACTAGCTCCATTACATAATGAAAGAAAAAAATTTAGTTCTATATTTAATTCTTTGTTGCTTGTTTTGCTCATTATTCTCTGCCGGATGCAAAACAACGAGAAGCTCGAGGTCAACCTTAGCCAATATTCAATCAGTCCCCGGCAGATACCACAAAGTAAGAAAAGGGGATACCTTATGGGGCATTTCAAGATCGTACGGCCTCAGTTTAGATGAAATAATTAAAGCTAACCGTATCTCAGACGCCTCCAGCATCAAGGTGGGCCAGTTAGTTTTTATACCTGAGAAGCCGGGGAAAACTTTCAAGCGGCAAGCATATCAGCCTCCCTCTAAAGCAGGAGGTAATTTTCTTTGGCCGGTAAAGGGAAAAGTAATCAGCTGCTATGGGGTCAAATATAACGGCATTAAGTCAAAAGGAATTAAAATAAAAGCCAGGCAAGGGCAAGAAGTCAAAGCGGCTCGTTCCGGCACAATTTCCTTTTGCGAAGATAAAGTAAAAGGTAAAGGTAAAACCATAATTATAGATCACAAAGATGGCTTTTTAACTGTTTACGCGCATAATTCAGAAAACCTGGTAGATTTAGGCGAAAAAGTAGGGCAGGGACAGGTTATCGCGTTAGTCGGTAGTACCGGCCGCTGCGAACAGTCACAGCTTTATTTTGAAATAAGAAAAGGACATAAACCCCAGAACCCATTTTATTATTTACCATGAACATATTAGATAAAATAAAAAAACTTTTTAGCTCAAATCCAAAAAATAATCGCATTTCATTTAATATCAAGTGCGGCAAGTGTCATGAAATTATTACAGTTCAAGTCAGTCCGACTAATGACCTTATGAATCAATATAAAGATTTGGAAGATTCAGGCCCGGCTTATATACTTAAAAAAGAGGTTTTGGGTAATAATTGCAATAATTTGATGAAACTCACGGTAGAGTTTGATAAAAATTATAACGTTATATCAAAATCCGCGGAAGGTGGAGAAATCAGTCCATAAATAATTATGTTAAAAGTAGGCGTAATCTCAGACACTCATATACCTACTAATGCATTGAACATCTCAAGCGAAATAAAGAAACATTTTAAGGAGGTTGATTTGATTCTGCACGCGGGGGATTTGATTAGCTTGGATGTTTTAGGCGACTTGGAAAAAATTGCGCCTGTAGCCGCCGTCTCGGGTAATATGGATAATTCTGATACAAAAGCAAAACTACCCAAAAAACAAGTCATTAAGATAGATAAATATCGCATCGGATTAATACATGACCCCGGAAATCTAAAGAAAAAAGGGGAGATATTAAAGAATTATTTTCCGACTGATAAATTAGACATATTAATTTTCGGACATACTCATATACCCATATGCGACACTTATAAAAAAACAATTTTTTTTAACCCCGGAAGCGCCACTGATACAATTTTCGCGCCCTATAAATCCGTGGGCTTAATATATCTGAATTCAACCATAAAAACAAAAATAATAAAGCTGGAAGACTAAATAATGTATTCAATAAGTATACAATTCGCTTTCTTTTTCCTTATTATCATTATAGCGGGTTGGCGATTATCCGATTACGGTCAAAAAATATCAAAAAAATCAACCTTCCCGGAAGGCCTCTTTGGTGTTATCTTTTTAGCTATAATCACCTCATTACCTGAGATATTTACCTCCATTGGCTCTGTTACTGTTGTTAATTATCCGAACATGGCAGCCTCTGACGCTTTAGGGTCAATATTCATAAATTTAATTATTATTGTTTTTCTTGATATAATACAGGGCAAAGGCGGGATACTCTCAATTGCCAGCAAGAAACATGTTTTAACAGCTAGCTTGACAATCGCGGTCCTTGGAATAGTCTCAATTTCGCTTTTACTTAGAAAAATAGCAAACATAAACATAGGCCTCTTTAACATTGGCCTTGACAGCATTGTAATAATTTTTATATATATATTCTGCGTAAAACTTTTGGTTAATCACGGCACTGAGGAAATAGCTAAAGAAACCAAGGCGTCTAACGGTTTAGGGTTATTGTGGATTAAATTTATTATTGCCGCTATATTGGTAATTGTTTCGGGGTTCAGATTAGCAGAGTTAGGCGGAGAAATAGTAACCCATACCAGTTTAAATGATAGCTTTGTAGGACTGGTTTTTCTCGCTATGGCGACTTCATTGCCGGAATTAATTGTTTCCTGGTCGGCTGTTAAACGCGGATCGATAGATATGGCCATAGGTAATATTTTAGGAAGTAATTTCTTTGATACAGCCATCATCCCGATAACTGATATATTTTATCGAAGCAATCAGATAATGGCCGACTTAAACATTTCGCACATATTTACTATTTCTTTATGCATGATAATGACAGCTATTATTATTAGCGGTTTAATTTACCGCAGCAAAAAATCAATTCTTAAGCTTGGCTGGGATGTCTTTTTCATGGTAATAATCATTATTGTTTCAATTGTCTTCTTTTATATAACAAATTTTAGTTAGGAGATATTAATGGATAGACTTTGGGCTCCCTGGCGCTCCAAATACGTAAGGTCAAAAAAAGATAAAGGTTGTATCTTCTGCACGAAACCCAAACAAAAGAAAGATAAAACCAACTATATAATCAAAAGAGGAAAGCATTGCTTCGCCATCTTAAATATTTTTCCTTACAACAACGGCCATGTAATGATAGCACCATACAGACATGTAAGCAATTTAGATGACTTGAAAAAAAGCGAACTTATAGAAATCATGGAATTAACTCAAGAAATAATAAAAAAACTTAAGAAAATACTAAAACCGCGCGCGTTTAACTGCGGTTTCAACCTGGGCGAGGTAGCCGGAGCAGGATACGCCGATCATTTACATATCCACATCGTCCCAAGGTGGCAAGGTGATACTAACTTCATACCTATTATCAGTAACACCAAAGTCATTCCTCAATCATTGGATGATTTATATAAACGTATAAAAAACAAGTCACAAGACACACGTCATAAGTCACAAGCAAAAACAAAAAAACGAGAAATAAATAAGAAATAAGACACAAGTTGAAAGAGAAGCAAATGGGAGAAAAAGGGTATAAAAAATTAATTGTTTGGCAAAAAGCGAACGATTTGGCGTATAAAATTTATCTTGCGGCCAAGACGTTTCCCATAGAGGAGAAATACGGAATAACTTCACAGTTGAGACGAGTGGCACTATCAGTGCCGACTAATTTAGTTGAAGGTTCAGGCAGGCAAGGTAAAGCTGAGTTGAGACAATTTGCCAACATAGCTTTAGGCTCTTTAGCGGAAACAGAATACCTCTTGGATTTTACATTAAAACTAAAGTACTTAAAAGGAAAAGAGCATAAGCCCTTACAGGATTTGCGCGCGGAGATTGCTATGTTCCTTTGGAAATTTTACAAAAGTTTTTAACTTGCTTTTTGTATCTAGTAACTTTGTACTTGGCTTTTGTTTGGTTATTCGAATTTGGTCATTGGTTATTATTTG
>CBDUVS010000040.1:0-9457 GCA_965370735.1 uncultured bacterium
ACATAAATATAGGCTGGTTTAAAAAAAGCAATGTGCAAAATCGCGTACGCGGCAATTCCGCAAAAGAAATAATGTTCTACGTTTCCAATAGACGAAATGTTTGATATCTGTTTAAAAAGGTTGGCGCCAAAGGAAAATGAGGCGGGCAGCATTAGAATGCCCAATGCCATTTTAAGCGTGCGCTTTATCATTTATTTATGCTTGGTTTTATTCGGGCCTGCTTAGCCATATAAGGTCTCAGGACTTCGGGAACAACAACAGAGCCGTCTTTCTGTTGATAGGTCTCTAAGATACAAATTATAGTTCTGGCCAGGGCAACTCCAGATCCATTAAGAGTGTGGACATAGTTAACTTTTTGGGTTTTGCTATTCTTATACTTAATGTTTCCTCTTCTTGCCTGAAAATCTTCAAAATTACTGACGCTGGAAACCTCAAAATAGCGGCCTGCTCCCGGCGCCCACGCTTCAATATCATAACACTTAGCCGCCGCGAAACTTAATTCCCCTGTCGACAAAACCATTACTCTATAGGGTAACTTTAAAGCTTGCAAAATGCTCTCCGCGTTCTTAAGAATTTTTTCATGCTCGTCATATGAATTTTCCGGCAACACCAGTTTCACCAATTCAACTTTGTCAAACTGATGCACTCTTATAAGCCCTCTGGTATCTCTACCATAAGACCCGGCCTCCCTTCTGAAACAGGGCGTATACGCGCACATACATATGGGCAACTCACTTTCGTTTATCGTTTCACCGCGATACATATTCGTAACCGGAACTTCCGCCGTCGGAATCAAATATAAATTATCATCCTTAAGCTTATACATGTCTTCTTCCATCTTTGGAAGCTGCCCGGTCACAAACATTGACTCTTCGCTAACTAATGCCGGAGCCCATATTTCCGTATATCCATTTTTTCCACCGTGAACATCAAGCATATAATTAATTAAAGCTCGTACCAAGCGCGCTCCATCTCCCTTATATAAAGAAAAGTTAGCTCCCGCGACCTTTGCCGCGCGCTCAAAATCTATAATATCGAGTGTCTGGGCCAATGCGATATGATCTTTTGGTTCAAAGGCGGGCTTTGTTATCTTTCCCCACTCCCTTACAACCATATTGGCTTTTTCATCAGGCCCTATAGGCACGCTTTCATGAGGTATATTTGGGATTGAGTGCACTATTATATTGATTTTTTCAGATAAATCCTCCACATTACAATCAATTTCAGCTATTTTTTGGGATAAAGCTTTTACGCCACTTTTTTTACTTTCGGCCCCTTTGCCGCGCTTTAAAAGCTCTCCTATTTCCTTTGACGCTTCGTTTTTTTTGTTTTTTAGGGCTTCTGTTTCCTGAAGCATTTGTCTTCTTTTGAGATCAAAGGAAAGCAGTTTATCGACATCAATATTTGTTTTGCGGTTTACCAAAGATTTCTTTATTATATCCGGGTTGGATCTTATGAATTTTAAATCAAGCATCTTCTTTGTTGCTTTCCGTGATTGTACCTTTAATAGCTATTTTAATTCGCTGCGTCTTTTCTTCGTTCATATCATTAAATTTTATACCTACCCGCCTCGCGAAGAACTCAGATATCAACGAAAGCTTTTCCATCTTTTCGTCTTCCAGGCCTTCTGTCCAAACAACTTCTCCTGTGATCCGAAGAGGCTCTTTTTTGTCGTCTAAGAATAATTCGAGATCAAGCTTTGTGCCTCGCTTCACCTTGGCGTGGATGGGCACCATAAGGCCCGCGCCCTTATGGTGTAAATCTTTTCCTTTGGCTGTACCTTCGGCATAGGGCGGCTCTGCGTGGCTATATTTTAAATCTTTCTCGTAATTGACCCTTTTGAGGCCTCGCAGTTCTTTTTGTTTGATTTTAGGTTGTTCGCTGCTTTTATAAGGGTAATTACTTTTTCTGTTGCTCCGCTCTCTAATAATAACTAACGCAACGGCAGAGGCAAAGAGAAATAGTCCGCAAATAATAAAGGCATTTGATATAATCCTTATCGCGTCCTCTGTCATGCTCCCCCTTTTTATTCTTCTTTTCCTGCTTCTTCCTCTGGCGCAATTTTAGCAACAGCCACAACCTTGTCTTTATTTTTTAACGAAATAAGCTTAACGCCCTGCGTGTTGCGGCCAATAGACCTTATGTCTTTAACGGCGCAACGGACTATCATTGAGCCGGATGTTATTACCATCAGTTCGTCTTTATCGTCAACCGTATTAATAGCCACAACTTCACCGTTGCGCTTTGTGGCTTTTATGTTAATAACGCCTTTGCCCCCGCGAGATTGGCTTCTATACTTGTCTATGGGCGTGCGCTTTACAAATCCCTCCTGCGTAACAGAAAGAAGGTCCGCGTCCTTTTTGGCTATTTCCATACCTATGCAAGTATCTTTTTTGTCAAGTTTTATCCCTCTAACGCCGGCGGCAGACCTACCCATGTCTCTTACCTGAGACTCTGGGAACCTTATCGCCTTGCCCATGCGGGCAGCCATCATAATTTCATCTTCACCGTCAGTAACCTCACAAGCGATAAGCTTGTCGCTTTCTTTGAGTGTAATCGCGATAATGCCGCCTTTGCGAGGATTGCTGTAGGCTGATAATTTTGTTTTCTTAATTATACCAGCTGCTGTAGCTAAAACCAAATATTTATCATCTGAAAATTCCATTACGGGTATAAAAGAAGTAATATTTTCATCTTTGGCTAATTGCAATAAATTAACCACAGCTCTTCCTTTGGCCGTTCTGGTGCTTTGGGGCACCTCATAAACCTTCAGCCAATACACCCGGCCCTTATCCGTAAAGAAAAGGATGTAATCGTGCGTTGAGGCAATAAAAAGGTGCTCAACAAAATCCTCTTCCCGCAGCTGGGCTCCGATAACACCAACACCTCCGCGCCTCTGCTTTTTATAAGAAGAAACCGGTATTCTCTTTATATAACCGGCGTGGCTCATGGTGATAACCATGCTTTCGTTGGCTATCAAATCCTCCACATCAAGCTCATCAACCGCCGCCACTATGTCGGTTCTTCTGTCGTCACCGTATTTCTTTCTAATTTCCCCAAGCTCCTCTTTAATTATTTGCAACACCATTTTTGAATTTTTAAGAATAAATTTTAATTTCTCTATGGCCTTAAGTAACTCGAGGTATTCTTTTTCTATCTTTTCTACTTCCATGTTGGTTAAGCGCTGAAGTTGCATTTCAAGAATTGCCTGAGCCTGAATAGAGCTGAAAGCAAATTTTTTAATTAGGTTTTCCTTGGCGGCGGCAGGCGTTTTTGACTTTTTGATTATTTTTATAACTTCATCCAGGTTTTTAAGAGCAATTTTATATCCCTCGAGAATATGCGCTCTGGCTTCGGCCTTAGCCAATTCAAACTTCGTTCTTCTCGTTATAATATCTATGCGGTGCTTAATAAAATGCTCAATCATCTCTTTAAGGTTAAGCACTCTGGGCTGGTTGTTAACCAATGCCAACATAATAACGCCAAACGTCGTTTCCAGTTGAGTGTGTTTGTATAATTGGTTTAAAATTACTTGCGGCGGGTGGCCTTTTCTAACCTCAACAACAACTCGTATGCCTTCCTTTGAAGACTCATCTCTTAAGTCGCTGATGCCTTCAACTCTTTTGTTCTGAACTAAATTGGCGATCTGCTCAACAAGATTGGTTTTGTTTACCTGGTATGGCAATTCAGAAACTATTATAGCTTCTTTGCCGCTTTTAAAGGTTTCTATATAGGCCTTGGCCCTTAATTTTATGCGGCCGCGGCCCGTGCTATAAGCGGCTCTTATTCCTTCTCTGCCGCAGATTATGCCGCCAGTGGGAAAGTCCGGGCCTTTAATTGTTTTCATCAAATCTTTAATGCTGGCTTCGGGATTATCCACTACGGTTATAACCGCGTCAATAACTTCTTCCAGGTTGTGCGGGGGTATATTTGTGGCCATGCCAACCGCGATTCCGCTAGAGCCATTAATAAGCAGCGTTGGTATGGCCGCGGGCAGAACCCTGGGCTCCTTTAGAGAATTATCAAAATTGGGGGCAAAATCAACCGTATCTTTTTCAAGATCCCTTAACATTTCATTCGTGATGGCCTGCATCCTTGCCTCAGTATATCTCATGGCGGCCGCCGGATCACCATCTATAGAGCCAAAGTTTCCCTGGCCCTCAATCAAGGGGTAGCGCAATGAAAAATCTTGAACCATTCTTACCAGGGCATCATACACAGCCGTGTCGCCATGAGGGTGAAAACGGCCCAAACAATCACCAACGATTCTGGCGCACTTTTTATAGGGCTTGTTGTGCCACAGCGACAGATCTTTCATTGAAAAGAGTATTCGCCTGTGAACCGGCTTTAGGCCGTCTCTAATGTCCGGGAGAGCCCTGCCCACAATTACACTCATAGCATAGTCAATGTATGAGCTTTTCATTTCATCTTCAATATAAACCGGTATTATTTTTTCGCCTTTGGTGTACATGAGTTTTTCCTATTTTTCTACTTTTAAATGTCTATGTTGGCTTCTTTGGCGTTCTTCTCAATAAACTCTCTGCGGGGCTCAACCGCGTCTCCCATTAAAATCGTAAACATTTCGTCCGCCTTAACGGCATCTTCCAGGGTCACCCGAAGAAGTGTTCTGGTTTCCGGATCCATGGTTGACGTCCAGAGCTGATCTGGGTTCATTTCTCCCAGGCCTTTATATCTTTGGACCGACATGCCCTCATGAGCAATTTTTTTAACCGCCGCTGTCATCTCCCTCAAACTAAAAAGCTCTTTTTCTTTGCCGTTTTCTGAAACCAGCAGAAAGCTCGGTTCTTTGTTTTGTTTCTCTTTGTCTTTGCTCTCTTCTTTTTGTTCATATAGATCAATGTCTATGTTGAACTTTTCGAGCTTTTCTTTTATGGATAAAATATCTTCCGCTTCATAAAATTCTATCAGGTCAATCTTCTGGCCATTGTCCCCGTTACCGTTTGTGTCTCTTTCTATTATTTCAACCTCTCCCTTGCTCTTTTCTTCTTTTGCCACGATCTCCGCCAGCTCAACATCCGTATATACGTATTGGTACTTACCCTCCACCTTAACCATATATATAGGCATTTTTTGGGTCTTGCTATCAAATTTCTTGATATAAAAGGATAAGCTTACTCCCTTTCTATACATGCTGTGAGCAAGCCTCTCCAGATCAAAAAGAAGCGCTAAGATATCGCTGAACTGTTTGGGTGTAAAGGGTTTTTGCTCTCTTTTTTTATTTTTCACCTTAAATAAGGACGTATTTTCCTGGCCCATATCTATAAGAATGTTGTTCATCTGTTCTTCAGTATTAACATACTCTTCTCTTTTGCCCCGTTTAATTTTATATAGGGGCGGCTGGGCTATGTATACATGTCCTTTTTCTATTAACTCTTTCATTTGCCTATAAAGCAGGGTTAAAAGCAATGTTCTTATATGAGAACCGTCCACATCGGCATCACACATTAGAATCAACTTGTTATATCTAAGTTTTGAAATATCAAGCTCGTCTCCAATGCCAACGCCAAGAGCCGTAATAATGGTTCTGATTTCGTCGTTATTAAGCATTTTGTCCATGCGGGCCTTTTGAACGTTAAGAATTTTACCTTTAAGCGGCAGAATGGCTTGATATCTCCTGTCCCTGGCCAGCTTTGCCGACCCCCCCGCCGAATCACCTTCAACTAAGTACAACTCACATAACTCAGCATCTTTTTCTGAACAATCGGCCAGCTTTCCCGGCAACGCGGACATCTCAAGGGCGCCCTTTCTGCGGGTAAGTTCTCTGGCTTTTTTGGCCGCCACTCGCGCTCTTGCGGCTGTAAGCGATTTATCAATTGTTTTATTGGCAACCGCCGGATTCTCTTCAAAATAATTAGTTAAAAATTCATTAACCGCCGAGGCAACAAGCCCGTCTACGTCGCTGTTTCCCAACTTTGTTTTGGTTTGGCCCTCAAATTGCGGGTCAGGAATTTTGACGCTAATAACTGCCGTGAGGCCCTCCCTGACGTCTTCTCCGGAAAGAGGAGACGCGTTGTTTTTAAAGAGGTTTTTGTTTTTCGCGTATTGATTGGTGGCCCTTGTTAGGGCGGACTTAAAGCCGCTTAAGTGTGTTCCTCCTTCGATTGTATTAATGTTGTTCGCGAATGAAAATATATTTTCGGCATAACCGTCATTGTACTGCAGGGCCACTTCTATTTGGAAGCCTTCTATTTCCTTTTCAAAATAAACCACCTTTTTATAAATTGGATTTTTATTTTTATTAAGGTATTCTACAAAGGAGATGATGCCGCCGTTAAATTTAAAAACATCCTCCTTGTCGCTGCTTTCGTCTTTTATGGAGATCTCTATGCCTTTATTCAAAAAAGCGAGTTCTCTTAAGCGCTTAACCAGCGTATCATAGCTGAAAATGGTTGTTTGAAAAATCTCTTTGTCCGGCTTGAAGGTTGTTTTTGTTCCGCTCTTGGAGCTTTTTCCAATAACGGTCAACTTGCTGGCCGTTTGTCCTTTTTTGTACTTCTGGTGATAAACCTTTCCTTCCCTTCTGATCTCAACCTCACACCACTCAGAAAGAGCGTTAACAACACTTACACCAACTCCGTGCAGCCCCCCGGAAACTTTATATACCCTGTGGTCAAATTTACCGCCGGCATGTAGGGTTGTCATAACAACTTCAACCGCCGGCATTTTTTTTGTTTTATGTTCGTCTACAGGAATTCCTCGTCCATTATCTGAAACGGTTACGCTGTTGTTTTCATGAACAATTACATGAATTTTATCGCAGTGCCCTCCCATGGCTTCATCAATTGAGTTATCAACCACCTCATAAACCAAATGATGTAACCCGCTTGCCGCCGTATCCCCTATATACATAGCCGGTCTTTTTCTGACGGCCTCAACTCCCTCTAAAACTTGTATATTTTGAGCTCCGTAGCTTTTGGGCTTTTCTTTTTCTTCTTCTTTTTTCTTTGAGGGCATGTTATATATCTCCGAGTTTTATTTTCATATCCTTTAAAACTTCTTTCGCGTAGCTTTGATTAATCTTTTCTATAATTTCTTTTTTTTTGCTTTTTATTTCATATATCCAGGCCGGGCTCTCCGCCTTAATATATAATATGTCATCTTTTACGTTTTCTATTTTGGTGTGCTTTTTTATATTTTCATCTATCGTTTTGTTCCACGCTTCACTTATACTTTTGTGTTTATCGGTTAGTTTTTTATTTAAACTACCCATAACCCTATTAACTGTTTCTTTAAAAATCTCTTCTTTTCTCATGTTAGTTGCATTGGCAATACTATAAAAATAAATTTACCTGTTCTTCTGATAACGGCTGGTTTTTGAGGATCCACGATCTCAATCTCAACTTCTTCTCCATCAACAACTTTCAATATATCTGTTAAATAGTTGGGGTTAAAACCAATGGACATCTCTTTGCCTTCAAACTTCGCTTCCACTTCGTCTCTTGCTTCACCTAAATCCGGTGTTTTTTTAGATAAGATAATTCTATCCCTTGTTATATCTAATTTTATTGCTATTGAGTCGGGGTTTGTAAATAGAGCCACTCTTTTAATTGCCTTAAATAAATTACTTTTGCTAACTTTTATTTTATCTTTTATTTCTTTCGGTATAACCTTATCATACTCTGGAAATTCTCCTTCTATCAGCCTGGTGGTTAAAATAATGTTATCAAATTCAAAACACGCCTGATTTTCAGAAAATATTATTCTCACTTCCCCCTCTTGATTTAAGTTTCTCATTAGCTCTTGCGCTGTTTTAGATGGTATTATTATTTTTTTATTTATTTTTTGGGGAAAGTTTCCCTGTGTTTCTATTAAGGTAAGCCTTCTTCCGTCTGTTGCTATCGTTTTAATATAATTTTCCTTCAACTCTATCAAAACTCCATTTAAAACATATCTTGTTTCATCTCTTGATATAGCAAAAAAACTCATCTCCAACATCTTCTTAAACCTGCCTTGCGATATTGTAATAAATTCTTTATCTTTAAATGTCGGTAGTTTAGGAAACTCTTCTTTTGCTATGCCCATTAGTTTAAAATATGAGTTAGCGGATATTACTTCTATAATATTATTCTTTTTTACAATTATTTTAACTTCTTCTTCCGGTAACTCCTTAATAATATCCGAAAACTTCTTAGCCGGTATGGTTATAACTCCCTCATTAATTATATCCGCTTTGAATGAACAACTTATTCCTATATCTAAGTCTGTTGTTATTATCTTGATCACATCATTCTTCGCTTCTAAAAGCAAATTAGATAGTATGGGCAGGGCCGATTGACTGGAAATAATGTTTTGAGTTATTTGTGTAGCTTTTATTAAATCAGACTTTAAAGCGGTAAGCTCCATATTACTATTCCTTTTATATGTTAATTAATAAATTAGTAGTAGTAATCATAACGCTGTGAATATGTGTATATAATTATAACTCATCATTAAAGAAGGAGTTATGTTAATAAAATATCCACAAAGCACTAACAGATATTTTTTTATATAACAAGAAAAAACACAACAAACAAAAAAATAAAAAATATTAACAAGTTATCAACAACTAACCCCTCTTCAATTCAGAGGTTATCCTATCAATTGTGGCTCTTTTGTCCACATCTTCTAATATAAGATTAGCTATCTTTTTATAAGCGTGAAGAACCGTTGTATGATCCTTACCTCCAAAAGCTTCACCAATATCAGGAAGAGAATTATCAGTTAGTTCTCTTGATAAATACATAGCAATCTGTCTGGGGAAAGCCACGGCCCGGGTTCTTTTTTTGATTTTCATATCTGAAATCCTGACATCAAAATACTCGGCAACTTTTTTTTGTATTAAATCAATTGTAATTCTTTTTTCCTGTCCGGCGGCTAAAGTCTCTTTTAAAACCTCTTTAGTTAATTCAAGAGTTACTTGCTCGCCAATTAAGAGCGCGTAAGCCACGACCCTAATTAAAGCGCCTTCTAATTCTCTAATATTACTGTCTATTTTTTCAGCAATGAAAGATGTAACTTCGTTGGGAACGCTTATTACCTCTTTTTCAGCTTTTTTCCTTAGAATTGCTATCCTGGTTTCAAAATCAGGGGCCTGTATATCAGTTATTAATCCTCCCTCAAAGCGAGAAACAAGCCTTTCTTCAAGGGTGGATATTTCCTTCGGCGGCCTATCGCTTGAAATAACGATTTGTTTATGTGCTTCCCTAAGAGCGTTGAATGTGTGGAAAAACTCTTCCTGGGTGCTCTGTTTGCCGGCGATGAAATGGATGTCGTCGACCAAAAGAACATCTACATTGCGATATTTTTCTCTAAACTTTAAAGTTGTTCCTCTTTGAATAGCATCAATTAATTGATTGGTAAATTTCTCACTTGATATATAGAAAGCCTTGATTTGGGGGTTTTTAGTTAAGATGTGATGGCAAATTGCCTGCATTAAATGAGTTTTTCCTAAACCAAC
>CBDUVS010000041.1:0-9151 GCA_965370735.1 uncultured bacterium
TTTGAGAAGAACTTTACAAAAACATTGCAAGATAAGGAAAACAAGACATAAGTCACAAGTCACAAGTCATAAGTCACAAGTCACAGGTCATAAGTCATAAGAGCAAATAGCGGATAGGAAAAAACAGCAAAAACAAGAAGCAAAGAGCTTACAGCTGTCAGCTGTCAGCGAAGAGCAAAAAATGGTTGCCATGTACCGAATTTATTCTGGTTCATGGCAAATTCGAATAACCAAACAAAATAGGTATGTAGGGACAGGGCTTGTCCCTGTCCGCTATAGATAAAAAAATACATGTTAACATGAGAAATTTACGGCAAATGACCGGCGTTTTTGTCAATTGCGGGGTTTTGTAATGGAGCTAAAAAAATATCTCTACCAGATAGCCATAGATAAAAAGGGAGGAATTATTGCCTTTATTATTAGGTTATTTTTACTGCTCTTATCTTATATATATTTTGTTTTCGTCAAGATGCTGGCATTTATTTATACTAGTGGTTTAATTTCCAGGGCTGCTTCTGATAAGAAGATAATCAGCATAGGAAACATTACGGTTGGCGGTACGGGCAAAACGCCTTTTGAGCTATTTGTGATAAATACTTTTCTCACACAGAAGAAAGTCGCCATTATTTCCAGAGGATATAATGATGACGAACTCGACCTTTTACAGTATAATTTACCTCGAGTAAAAATCCTTTCCGGGAAAAACAGAATACAGTTAATAAAAAAGGCTCAAAATTTATTTAATCCTGATATTATTATTTTGGATGACGGTTTTCAACAATGGCACATTAAAAAAAATATCGAAATTGTACTTATAGATTCATCTAATCCCTTTTCTAACGGCAGGTTGCTGCCAGCCGGACTACTGAGAGAGCCCTTGAGTAGTCTCAGGAGGGCTGATGTTTTTGTTTTAACGAAAGTTGATGAATGCCCCGAGAGTTTAAGTTCAATTAAGAAAGTTATAAAAAAAATTAATCATAAAGCGTTGATGCTTGAATGTTATCACAAAGCACGCGGGTTATATGAACCCATTAATAAGAAAAATATAAATTTAGAATCACTACAAAATAAAAAAGTATTTACGTTTTGCGCTATCGGTTCCGCTGAGTCTTTCAAGAGAACACTTAAAAAGCTAAATGTAAATATAGTGGGTTATAAAGATTACCTTGATCACCATCAATATACAAATAATGATATTAATACTATTATCAATGCTGTCATTGTTTCTAAAGCTGAAATTATAATAACAACGGAAAAAGATTGGATGAGATTGGATACTAATATGATCTATAAGCTGTCCGGTAATCGTAAGTTTTATTTGCTCAAGATTGCTATAGAGCTCATAGATAAAAAAGAAAAATTAAATGAAAAATTATCTAAGTTATTTAATAATTAAATGCTCATTATCAATTCTATATATTCTTCCTTTGGAAATATCTTTAGTTATAGGGAAAATTTTAGGTTTTTTAGTTTGGTGCTTATCCAATAAACAGAAAAGAATTTCCTATAAGAACCTCAAAGCCGCGTTTTATAATAAAAAAGACATTAAAGAGTTAAAAAAGATTATTTGGTCCATGTATCAACATTTAGGTTTATCTTTCGCGGAAATAGCCCGTTTTGCTAAATTAGATAAAGAGTACCTTAATAAATATATGGATATGGAAGGGCTCGCGTATGCCAACCGGGAAAAAGAAAAAAAGAAAGGTATAATTTTTCTTACGGCTCATTTTGGCAATTGGGAACTTTCTTCTCAAGTGGCCAGCCTTGCCGGATATCGCACTAAAGTTCTCGCTCGCCAACAAAAAATGACTTTAATAGATAAGATATTAAGTAAGTACAGAAGTTTTCACGGTTGCGCGGTTGTAACCAAAGGTGCTAATTTAAAAGTCGCCTTAAGAACATTACGCAATAAAGAAAATTTGGGTATGCTGGCAGATGAAGATGTAAAAAAGGGCGGCATCGCGGTTAACTTTTTTGGCAGGACAGTTTTGGCTTCTCCGGGGCCTATGTCGATAGCTTATAGAACAAAATGCCCTATTATTCTTAGCTTTCTAAGGCGCGCGAGAGGCCCATATCATAAGTTTACCATGCGGCAATCATTTTACATTAAAACTGAAGATGATATACAGAAAGGCCTTCAGTTCTACTGTGATAAGCTTAGTGATTTAATTAAAGACTATCCTGAGCAATGGCTTTGGCTTCAAAAGCGGTGGTGTTCAAGTAGAGAGCATAGCATTGTTGTTCTTAGTGATAATAAAGCCGGTCATTTAAATCAGAGTATGGCCGTTGCTTCCTGGTTGAAGGAAGAGCTTAACAAAAGGGGATTGAGAAGCTCTTTGCCGTATCAGGAAAAGGAAGAAATCAAAACGCTAAAACCAAGTTATCGCTATAAATGCTGCCCGGTTTTTTTAAATATCGCTTTAAAGAGTAAGCTTTATAAGTTGTTTCCCGAAAAACTACTTGGTTTTTGTCTTACCGGAGAGAGTTTTTGTGAAATTAGCGCGGTACCCGTTGATTATTTAATTTCTTGCGGTAATAGCCTCAGTGCTCTTAATGTAATTATCAAGTATATAAATTTATCTAAGAATATTATCATTATGAAACCGGCATTACCTATCAGCAATTTTGATTTAGCTGTAATTCCGGCTCATGATGGAACTAAAGCCGCGGATAATGTGGTTATTACGCGAGCGGCACCAAATATTATAAACCGCGGGCTTAGAGCAAGTGATGTGGGCGGGATAAGTAGTAAACTTGATAGGAATAAAAAAACATTGTCTTTGTTCTTTGGTGGTGATACCCGGTTTTTTAAATATCAGGACTCTTTTATAGAATTTCTCATTTTGACACTGAAGAAAATTTGCGATGGTGAAGATCTTAATTTTATGATTACTACTTCACGTAGAACTTCAAAGTCTAACGAGCTTATTTTTAAAAACGAGCTAGACAGTTATAATAAGTGCAAATATTTGATTATAGCAAACGAAGAAAATCCGCCGGGCGCGGTAGTTTCTATGTTGGCTGTAAGTAATCTTGTTTTGGTAACCTTTGACAGTGTTTCTATGATAAGTGAGGCCGCGAGTTCAGATAGCCATGTAGTTGTGATTTTACCTGATACCTTAGATAATCTTAAGGGTTTCACTAAACATAAGAAGTTAATTAGAAACTTTGTAAATAAGGGATTTGTGAGTACGGCTACAATAAATCAACTGGAAAGTATTATCCGAAGTAAGCTTCAGCAAAAAGAAAAAAACAAAGTTTTAAGCGAGGAGTTTCGGGTCAAAGAAGCTTTATCAAAAATCTTATGAACATATTGCAAATAGTACCTAATTTAAATACCGGCGGGGTTGAAACGGGAACAGTTGATTTAGCAAAAAAACTAATTTTAGCTAAACATAAAGCAATAGTTGTTTCAGCCGGCGGTAAATTAGTTGATGGGCTAATCTCTTTGGGTGTTAGACACTATACTCTGGCGGTAGATAGAAAATCCCCAATCAATATTATCAAAATGTCCAGGCGTTTGACGGAGATAATAAAATTGGAAAAAATAGATATAGTTCACGCCAGAAGCCGGGTACCGGCCTGGATCGCGTACATTGCCTGTTATAAAACAGGATGCAAATTTGTAACTACTTGTCATGGATATTACAGTAATCATTTTTTCAGCCGGGTGATGGGCTGGGGGAGAAAAGTGATTGTAGCCAGTCATGTAATCGGCAGGCATATGATAGATGATTTCAACGTGCCTGATGAAAAAATCAAGTACATACCCAGAGGCGTTGATTTAGATTTCTTTACTTTTAATCCCAGCTATTTAAAGGCGGGGAGCCATTTTACTATCGCGCTTATAGGCCGCCTGACACCTATTAAAGGCCATATTTATTTTCTAAAGGCGGTTTCCAGAATAGTTAGATCAATTCCCAAGGTTAAAGTTTTTATCATTGGCGACCCTTCTCCCGGAAAGCGGGGCTATAAGCCGGAACTGCAACTTTTAATAAGGCAATTGGGTATTACTGATTATGTTGAATTTTTGGGCCGCCGCGGCGATATTCCGGATTTGCTGGCTAATATAGATGTAGTGGTTTTACCCAGTATAATTCCGGAAGCTTTTGGTAGGGTGATTATTGAAGCTCAGGCGGTCGGCGTGCCGGTTGTCGCTTCAAATATTGGCGGAATTTCAGAGGTTATAGATGATAAGGAAACCGGAATTTTAGTTCCGGCCAAGGATGTTGACGCGCTTTCTGAGGCAATACTTGAACTAAAGCAGAATAAGCGGTTAGCTGTTAATATAGTTCGAAAGGCGAGGCAAAAAATTGAAAAAGCCTACAGTTTGAAACAAATGACTGAAAAAACTATTGAAGTCTATGAGCAAATTTTAAAATCACTCAAAATTTTAGTTGTAAAGTATAGCGCTCTGGGAGATATAATTCTGGCTGTACCTTCCTTGAGGAGCTTAAAAAATAAATATCCTAATTCAAAAATATCGTTATTAGTTGATGTGCAATTCCAGGATATTCTGAAAAACTCCCCTTATATAGATAATATTTTAGCTTATAACATTAAAGAGGCGCCTATTTTTTCCAAAAGATTTTGGCGTATAGCGTCTAACTTGAGAGATGAGTCATTTGATATTGTTGTGGATTTACAAAATAACGCGAAAAGCCATCTTGTGGGTTTTTTGAGTTTAACTCCCCGAAGGTATGGATACAAAAATAAAAAACTGGGATTTCTTTTAAGTAATGGGATAAATGACAATAAAGATGAAGTAGATCCGGTAAGCCATCAAGCAAGGGTTCTTCATCTTTTGGGCGTGGATATTTTAGATAAAACACTTGAACTTTCACCCGGCAAGCAAGAGGAAGAACATGTGAATGGTTTTTTAAATAAAGAATGGATTGCCGGCAAGCAGTTGCTCTTCGGATTTAATATAAGCGCCAGTAATAGGTGGCAGACAAAAAAATGGCCTCTGGACAAATTTGCTAAATTAGGTGATATAATATGTAAGAGATATAACGCCAGGATTTTACTTACCGGTACTGAAGATGACTTGGAATCGGCTAATAGGTTTAAGAAGTTTTCAAAAATGAAGCCAATTGTCGCGTGTGGAAAGACCGGCCTGTTGGAATTAGCCGCCTTAATCGGCCGCTGCAGGGTGTTTGTAACTTCCGATTCGGCTCCTATGCATATAGCGGCGGCGATGCGTGTCCCTTTTGTCGCGATTTTCGGCCCGACAGACCCCGGGAGACATATGCCAATTGCTGATAATTGCGTTGTTATATATAAAAAGTTATCTTGCAGCCCATGTTATAAGCCGACATGTAATTCTAATAAATGCCTTAAGGCCGTTACAGTTGAAGAGGTAGCTAAAGCCGTAGAGGAACTAATAAAGAAAAAATGAAAATATTAATTGTTACCAGCCATCTCAACTTTGGGGGGATAAGCTCTTATAGTGTTTTTTTGGCTAGAAAGCTTAAAGAAAGAGGCCATACGGTTTTTATTGCTTCTTCGGGGGGCGATATGGTTAAAGAGCTTGAAGCTGAAAAAATAGGCCATTTAAAAGTAGCTCTTAATACAAAGTCGGAACTCAATCCCAAGGTTATTTTAAGCGGTATTAAAATTGCTCTATTTATAAAGTCAAAAAAGATAGATATAATGCATGCTCAAACCAGGGTATCACAAGTAAGTTGTTGTTTAGCGTCGTTACTTATAAGAGTTCCATATATAACTACATGCCACGGTTTTTTCAAGCCTAAATTCACGAGGAAACTTTTTAAATTTTGGGGAATTAAGGTAATCGCGATTAGTGAAGCCGTTAGAGCCCATTTAGTTAATGATTTAAAGGTCTCCAAGGATAAGATAGTCTTGATTCATAACGGAGTTGATATAGCTAATTTTAAAAGAAATTACAGTGATAAGGAAAAAGAAGGTATTAAAAAAGAGTTTAAGCTTTTAAGCGGCCCGGTAGTGGGTATTATAGCTCGCTTATCTTCCGTTAAGGGACATGAATATCTGATAAAGTCCGCTAAATTAATAGTTGATAAAAGGCCAGACATACAATTTTTAATTATTGGAGACGGCCCGGAAGAAAAGAGATTAAAAAAACTTGTTACAACGCTTGAAATAGATAAAAATATTATTTTTCACAAATCAGTGCTGGATACCGCCCGGCCTCTCGCGATTATGAATATTTTTGTAATGCCCTCAATTTCAGAGGGTTTAGGTTTAGCTATATTGGAAGCTATGGCTATCGGGCTTCCTATCGTGGCCAGCAATGTCGGAGGCATATATAGTTTGGTTTCAGAGGGTGAAAATGGTATTTTAGTTTCTCCAAAAAACCCGGAGGATTTAAAAGAAGGCATTTTAAAAATAATTGATAATCACAAATTAGCTAAAGATATGGGCGCTCAGAGCCGGAAAATTTGCGAGAATGACTTTTCACTTAGTTTTTTCACGCGGCGAGTTGAGGATGTATATAGTCAGGTGCTTGAATATCCGGGGAAGTAGAGTAATGGAAAGCAGCCAAAAAAGTCTTTCGATAAATGACAAAAAAATAAACGGTTTTAAAAGAATTTTGATAGTTGAGGTTAATTGGCTGGGGGATGTTTTGTTTTCAACGGCGGCCATTAAAGCTATTAAAGATAAATATCCGAAGAGCTTTTTAGCTTGCATGGTTGTTAAACGATGTTCTCAAATATTAGAAGATAATCCCTCTGTAGATGAAGTTATACTTTTTGATGAAAAAAGCTCTCATAAATCTCTTGTTTCCAAAGTAAAATTCATAGTTTCTTTGAGAAAAGAAAACTTTGATACGGTTTTTTTATTTCATCGGTCGTTTACCAGAGCTATCATTTGTTATTTGGCCGGTATCAAAAGGCGCGTAGGTTATTATAGAGAGAAAACGGGGTTTTTACTAACCGACAAAGTTGAAACACCTGATAATAGTCTCCATAGAGCTGAATTTTTTATCAATTTAATAAGCAAGACGGGCATAGAGACTAAAGATAAAAGATATGAGTTTTTCATTAATCCCAAAGCTGTTGATAAGGTTGTTGATTTATTGGCTAAGGCCGGGATTACTCGAGAAGATAATTATATTGCGATAAATCCGGGAGGAAATTGGGATCCTAAAAGATGGCCGGCTGAATATTATGCCCAATTAGCTGATAGGATAAGTCAAGAGATAGGGGTGAAGATAGTTGTTTCAGGAGCTAAAAAAGATATTGGTTTGGCCCAAAGAATTAATTCAAAAATGAGAAACGAGGCTATAATTTTAGCCGGTGAAACGAATTTAAAAGAACTAGGCGCTCTTTTAAAAATGGCAAAAGTTGTTGTTTCGGCAGACTCGGGCCCAATGCATTTGGCGGCCGCGCTGGGAGTACCGGTTGTAGCTATTTTTGGACCCACCACTCCTCGGATTACCGGCCCTTTTAATCCCCAAGCTGAACATATTATTCTCCAAAAGGATGTTGGCTGCCCGGTGCCATGTTACGAAGTGAGCTGTGTGGATAATAAATGCATGAAAGCTATAACTGTAGATGAAGTTTTCAAAGCAGTTAAGAAAATATTAAACAGTGATGTTAAATAAAGATAAAATTCATTCAGCGCTTTTAATTTCCCTAAGTAATATTGGAGACGCTATTCTAACGACCCCGGTTTTAGGGGTTATGCTCCAGCAGCTGCCCATGGCGGAAGTTGATATTTTAGCGGCACCCAGGACGGTTGAGCTATTTGATAATAACAGTGCTTTAAGGGAAGTTATTCTTTACGATAAGCATGCTCCGATAAAGCAAAAGATATCATTTATTAAGAAATTACGCTTAAAGCGTTATGATTTAGTTATTGATTTGAAAAATAGCGCTTTCCCATTTTTAATGGGTGCTCGCTATAGAACACCGCTTTTTTTCAAAAATGAAAAAAATATTTCTATGAAAGAAAAACATCTTCGAAAGATTAAAGCTTTGGGTTTTGATATTAAAGGAGCTGATTTTTTAATTAAAATAGATAAAGAAAGCGAATCTTTCGTGAAGACAATATTATCGGAAGTAAAAGATAGAAATAGAATAATCGCTATCTCGGTCGGTGCTCGCAGCCATATAAAAAGATGGCCTTATGGTGGATTTATTAACGTTTGTAAGGAATTACAGAATAAACATAAAGCTTTCTTGGTTTTTTTAGGAGATAAGGCTGATATAAACCTGGTAAAAAGAGTAACCGCGAAAATAGGCAGTGATTGTCTTGACTTGGCCGGTAAAACTAATCTTATTCAATTGGCTGCCGTTTTAAAGCGGTGCAATTTTTTGCTTTGCAATGATAGCGCCATAATGCACATGGCTTGCGCTGTAAAAAAACCGGTGATAGCTCTTTTTGGCCCTACAGATCATAAAAAATACGGCCCCGAAAGCGAGAATAGTGTAATAATTTACAAAAGGATTAAATGCGCGCCATGTCAGAAAGCTCAGTGCGTTTTTAATCATGAGTGTTTAAATTTAATAACACCTGAGGAAGTTTTAAGTGAAATAGAAATATTATTTAAAAAATTGAATATATAAAATTACAAGTCACAAGACATAAGTCACAAGTCACAAGTTACAAGATGCGAGACACAAGCAAAAAATAAAAAGCAAAAAAAATAAAACAAACAAGAAATAAGACACAAGCTGTAAGAGGGTGAAATGGGAGAAAAGGGTATAAGAAATTAATTGTTTGGCAAAAAGCGAACGATTTGGCGTATAAAATTTATCTTGCAACCAAGGCGTTTCCTATAGAGGAGAAATACGGAATAACTTCGCAGTTAAGGCGGGCAAGGTAAAGCTGAATCAAGACAATTTGCCAATATAGCTTTAGGCTCTTTGGCGGAAACAGAGTACCTTTTGGATTTTACATTAAAACTAAAGTACTTAAAAGGAAAAGATCATAAGTTCTTACAGGATTTGCGCGCGGATGTCGCGAGGCTCCTTTGGAAATTTTACAAAAGTTTTTAACTTGCAGCATGTGACTTGTTTGTATCTTATGTCTTGGTTATTGTTTTTTATACGCTCTACGCCTTTAATTTTTTGCTTGTGACTTATGACGTGTGACTGGTGACTTAATTTTTAGAGTGAGCGAACGCGAACGTCTTAAAAATATTATGGAAAATTATAATAAAATATTA